>JAESTF010000162.1 GCA_016763795.1 Flavobacteriales bacterium | reverse complement strand
TCTGCTGTTGGTATTAAATCGAATATTGAAAATATAGGGTTAGAAGATGTTGGTATTATTGTTGACAGAGACAAAGTACTAGTGAATGATTACTGCCAAACAAATATCCCGGGATATTATGCCATTGGGGATATTACACCAGGACAAGCATTAGCGCATGTTGCTTCTGCTGAAGGTATTCTTTGTGTAGAAAAGATTTCAGGAATGTATGTAGAACCTATCGACTACGGCAATGTTCCAGGCTGTACGTACTGTATGCCAGAGATTGCTTCTGTAGGTCTTACAGAAAAACAAGCCATAGAAAAAGGATTCGATATTAAAGTTGGTAAATTTCCTTTTTCAGCATCAGGTAAAGCAAGTGCTGCAGGACATAAAGATGGTTTTGTGAAATTAATTTTTGATGCTAAATATGGTGAACTTTTAGGAGGGCACATGATTGGTACAAATGTTACTGAGATGATTGCTGAAATAGTTGCCATCAGAAAATTAGAAACTACAGGTCATGAATTAATTAAAACAGTACACCCTCACCCAACAATGAGTGAAGCGATTATGGAAGCTGCAGCTGCAGCTTACGGTGAAGTAATTCATATGTAGGTCGAATCTGATCGATAATTATAAAAAAACCTGCTTTTATTAAGCAGGTTTTTTTATTTATTTTACAACTTGATTTAAAAAATAACGTACAGTAATTTATGTGTGGAATTGTAGGGATTATATCTTCTAATGAGAAAGAACTGAGCAAAATTGCTACAGCTACACGTACACTTTCTAAAAGAGGTCCTGATAATAGAAGTACAGAAAAATTTAAGGGTTTGTCACTTGGTCATGCAAGGCTTTCTATTATTGATACATCAATAGCGGCTAATCAGCCTTTTAAAGATGTTACAGAAAGATATACACTTGTTTTTAATGGTGAAATTTATAATTACCAAGAATTAAAAGAAGAGTTAGTTGCTGATGGAATTGAATTTTCTACCAGTTCTGATACTGAAGTCTTATTGTATTTGTACATTAAATATGGTTCAGATTGTTTAGAAAAATTAAATGGTTTTTTTTCTTTTTCAGTTTTTGATGCAACAGAAAATTCCTTATTTATTGCTCGCGATAGAATGGGGATAAAACCATTGCTTTATTATTTTGATGGAGAACAATTTATTTTTGCATCAGAATTAAAAGCCATTTTGGCATTTAACATTAAAAAGGAAATTGATAAAGTAAGTTTATTTAATTACTTACAATTCAATTATATACCAACTCATAATTCGATAATAGAAAACATTAAAAAGTTAAAGCCAGGGCATTTTATTTTTATTAAAAACATTGATAAAATTGAAAAAGAAATAGAAGAGGAACTTTATTATGAAATTCCAACGAATCAAGAAGTAACACTTCAAACTAATGCGATGAATTATGATAAGTCGCAAGAAATGTTACGTAATTTATTAGATGATGCAGTTCAGAAAAGATTAGTTTCTGATGTTCCTGTGGGTACGTTTTTAAGTGGTGGAGTAGACTCTTCAATTATTAGTTTATTGGCAAAAAAACATAAATCAGATTTACAAACATTTTCTATTGGCTTTAAAGATGAACCTTTCTTTGATGAGACAATCTATGCCAATGCAGTTGCTAAAAAAATAGACACACAGCATCATGTATTTTCCTTGACGAATAATGATTTGTATGAAGATTTAGATAATATATTAGATTATTTTGATGAACCTTTTGCAGATTCCTCAGCAATAGCTGTTTATTTATTAAGTAAACGAACGAAAGAACATGTAACAGTTGCTCTGTCAGGAGATGGAGCAGATGAAATGTTTTCAGGCTATAATAAACATATGGCAGAGTTCAAATCTCGACACCCAGGAATTAAAGAGTCGATGGTGAAAATGGGGTATCCATTATGGAGTAGTTTACCAAAATCTAGAAACTCAAAATTTACTAATATTAACAGACAATTACATAAATTTTGTTTAGGAGCCAGACTAACTAATAAAGCTCGTTATTGGAAATGGGCGTCTATTCTTAATGAAGAAAAAGCTAATTATTTATTAAAAGAAGAACTAATATTTAATCCACAACGATTAAGTGATACTGCTTTTGAGTATAAAAAACGTAAAGAGGACTTATTAAAACATATTCGGAGAGATGGTGATATAAATGATGTGCTTTATACAGATATGAAGATGGTGTTAACTAATGATATGTTAAGAAAAGTAGATGCTATGAGTATGGCAAACAGCTTAGAAGTAAGAACTCCTTTTTTAGATCATAGGTTGGTAAACTTTGCATTTTCATTGCCAACGGCTTTTAAAATTAATCAGGATATGAAGAAGAAAATTCTTCAGGACTCATTTAGAAAAGAATTACCAGAAGAAATTTATAAGCGACCAAAACATGGATTTGAAGTACCCTTATTAAGTTGGTTTAGAAATGAATTACGCTCAAGGATAGAAAATGATTTATTATCTGATAATTTTATTGAAGAACAAGGTATATTTAATGTTACAGCAATTAAAGAGTTGAAAAAACAATTGTTTTCTAATAACCCTGAAGATGTACAGGCAACCATTTGGGCATTAATTGTGTTTAATACGTGGTGGAAAAAATATTTACAAGAATAGTGAGAGAAAAAAACAAGAAAAAAATTAAGGTATTACGTATAATTAACCGTTTTAATTTAGGTGGGCCAACTTTTAATGCCGCATATTTAACTAAATATATGGAGCCAGAATTTGAGACACTTTTGGTTGGAGGAGTTAAGTATGAGGAAGAAGAAAGTTCAGAATTTATTTTAGAAAGATTAGGGATAAATCCAGTTATTATTCCAGAAATGCAACGAAGTATTTCTTTTAAGGAAGATAAAAAAGCGTATCAAAAAATTAAAAAGATAATTAAAGAATTTAAACCTGACATTGTACATACGCATGCATCAAAAGCTGGAACACTTGGGCGATTGGCGGCAGCAAAATGTAAAGTTCCTGTTGTTATTCATACTTTTCATGGACATGTTTTTCATTCTTATTTTGGTAAAGCAAAAACGTTATTTTATAAAACAATAGAAAGACGTTTAGCTAAAAAATCAACTAAAATTATTGCAATTAGTAATATCCAAAAAGAAGAATTGTGGAAAGAACATAAGATTTGTAAAGAAGATAAAATGGTAGTAATCCCATTAGGATTTGATTTAGATCGATTTCAAGAAAATATTGAAGAAAAACGAAAATCTTTTCGGGAGAAATATAAAATTGCAGCTGATGAAATAGCTATAGGAATTATTGGAAGATTGGTTCCAATAAAAAATCATCAACTTTTTATTAATGCTATATATGAAGTTCAAAAAAAGACTTCTAAAAAAATAAGAGCATTTATTATTGGGGATGGAGAAGAGAAAGGACAACTAATTGAATTGTTAAAACGTATTAGTCTTGATCATGTTGAATGGAGTAATAATCAAAAGTCGGCAACTGTAACATTCACTTCTTGGATTAAAGATATTGATTGGGCAAATGCTGGGTTAGATATTATTACACTCACTTCTCTCAATGAAGGGACACCTGTTAGTTTAATTGAAGCGCAAGCTTCGAATAAACCGATTGTTACAACAAATGTTGGTGGGGTTGAGAATATTGTACTTAAGAATGAAACAGCGTTTATAACAGAATCTAATAATTTAGGACAGTTTGTTGAGGCTACTTTAAAATTGATTGAAGATGAAGAGTTGAGGGGTAAAATGAGTGAGAAAGGATGGGGGTTTGTAAAAAAAGAATTTCATTACTCTCGTTTGGCTAATGATATGAAAAAGCTTTACTACTCCTTATTAAACAATAACTAAAAAAATGATTGATTTCCCATAGATTTTAATAGATTTGTTGGGTTCTAAAAGAAAAAGAGAATGATTTTAAATAAATTAAAAAAAGGATTACTATTATTTGGTGTAACCTTATTATTTGCGTGTAATTATAATTCTAATGTTATGCTCAAAACAGGTAAAGATTATGCTTATGATGCTCCGCCATCAAATGAATCATCAGAATATATAATATCTGCGAGTGATATTATTGAGTTTAAACTTTATACAAATAATGGTAGTTTATTGGTAGATTTTACAGCTATAAAAGAGCAATCGATAGCAGTAAACTCATCAACAAGTTTCAGATATTTAGTAGAGTTTGATGGGCAAGTAAAATTACCTGTAATTGGAAGACTCGAATTAAAAGGAAAAACGATAAAAGAGGTAGAAGCTTTGTTGGAAGAGAAGTATGAAAAATTTTATATCAAGCCATTTGTACAGGTTAAAGTAATTAATAAGAGGGTTACTGTATTTCCTGGGGGGAGTAGTAAGGCTCAAATTATACCTTTAACAAATAATAATATGAAACTTTTAGAAGCTTTGGGTGCCGTTGGTGGTTTAACAGATATTGCAAAAGCAAATAAGATTAAATTAATAAGAGGAGATTTAAAAAATCCAAAAGTATATTTATTTGATTTAAGTAAGTTAGAAGGTATAAAACAAACAGATTTTGTTTTACAAGCTAATGATATTATTTATATTGAACCACGTACAGAATATGTAAAAAAGATTATTAGAGATGTTGCTCCAATTGTAAGTTTAATCGCAAGTACACTTACATTAGTTTTAGTAATTACTAATTTAAATAAGAATTAATTTAAATGGAAGATAGCAGTTCTTCAAATAGTGCTAATGAAATAAAATCACGAAAAAGATCAAATTTAAACACAGAGTCTGATCCCATTTTATTTTTTCATTTGTTAAAGCAAAATCTACTTTGGTTTGCTGCTATTATAGCTATTTGCGTTTCAATTTCTTTTATATATTAAGATATACAGCACCTGTTTATGAAGCTAAATTGGTTTATCAAGTTAATTCTAAGAATACAGCTACTCAAGTATTAAATGTTGGAGGGTTTCAAGAGTCAAATAGTTTAGCTAAAGATGTTGAAATTTTAAAATCAAAATTACTATTTAAAAGAGCTCTTCATCATATTCCTATAGATGTAAGTTATTTTAATCAAGGAGAAATTTTAACAAATGAATTGTATCGTTCTACACCTATAAAAGTAGAGCATAACGTAAAAGATTCATTAATTTTAGGGCAGCATTTTTATATTAAGTTTATTGAAGAATATAAATTTGAGTTGTCACTTAATGAGAAAATTCTTGGAGAATACGAAACTAATACATTAATAAATTTGCCAAAAGTTGATTTAACAATAACCTTGTTACAACAAAAATCAAGTGATATATTGAGAGAAGGTAATTTGTATTTTCAAATTAATAGTTATGAGAGTCTAACAAATGCATGGAACCATAAATTAGCAGTTTTCCCACTAAACCATGCTGCAAAAACAATTAATATTTCTTTTGAGGATTTTAATCCATTAAAAGCTAAAGATATTGTAACTGCGGTTGCGAATGAATATATTGTTTATGATATTGAAGAGAGAAGTAAAGGGTCTAAACAAGCATTAGAGTTTATAGATGAGCAATTAGATAGGTATTATAATAAGCTAAAGGTTTCAGAAAATAAAATTAAAGATTTTCATAAGGGAACAAACTATAGTACATTAGATCGTTCGTCCATTTACTTTGATAGAAGCAATAAATTAGAGAATGAACTAATTGATATTGATTTACAAAAAACAGTCTTAAGTGAGATTAAAAAATCTATTTCATCAAAAAATAATGATGTAGATGTTTATGAGTTGTTGCCAATATTAGCTGGAACAGAATATGCTGGAGGTATAATGTCTTTGATTACAAACTTAAAGGAGCTTTTATTACAAAAAGAAAACTTACAATTTGAGGTAACTAAAAATAGTGGGATTATAAAATCATTAGATTATAAAATTGGAATTCAAAAGAAGGTTCTTTTTGAAAGTATAAACTCATCAAATAATAAATTAGGTTTAAAAAGAACTCAAATTTTAACTAAAATAAAAGAGGTAGAGGGCAAATTTATGAATGTACCTGAGCAAGAATTGGAATACGCTCGATTGCAAAGAGTCTTATCTATAGACGAGAAGTTTTTTACTCTCTTAATGGAAAAAAGAACAGAGTATTCTATTTCTGATGCCGGGTTTGTAACGGAACATTTAATTTTAGATAGAGCAAGAATTCCTAAGCAACCAATATTTCCCAATAAAAAAGTTTTTATCTTTTTCGGATTTATAGTTGGATTTGTGTTAAGTTTAATATTGCTTTTGATAAAGTATATTTTAAAGAACACTATTTCATCAATTGATGAAATAATAAGACATTCTTATGCTCAAACTAGTGTTTTAGGTATTGTTCCAAAATATAAACACGATATTCCTGTTTCCCAATTGGTAGTAAACAAGAATCCAAAATCGATAATTGCAGAATCATTTAGAGCCATTCGTTCAAATATGCAATTTATTGATGGAACACCAGGACAAAAGCTATTGGCTGTAACATCAACTGTTTCAGGTGAAGGGAAAACTTTTGTGGCAATTAACACTGCAGGGATAATTGCTTACTCCGGGAAAAAAGTGGTTTTGCTAGATTTAGATATGAGGAAACCAAAAATTCATTTAGGTTTTGGGGTGGAGAATAATGTAGGAATGAGTACACTCTTAATAAAAAGTAAAACTATTGCAGAATGTGTTCATCATAGTGAGCTAGAAAATCTTGATTTTATTACTTCAGGACCTGTTCCGCCAAATCCTTCAGAATTAATAATTAATGGGGAACTTGAAAATATTATAAAAGAATTGCACAAAGAGTACGATTTTGTTATTGTTGACAACCCTCCAATAGGTTTAGTTTCAGATGCAATGGAAGTGCTTAAAAGAGCTGATTACCCTATTTATGTATTTAAAAATGAGTATTCTAAAAAATATTTTGTAAACAATATTGATAGGTTAATGCTGGATAATGGAATTAAGAACCTGTCAATTATCTTAAATGCAGTTGAACATGGTAAAAGTGCTTATGGAGGTGGATATGGATATGGCTATGGAGGTGGGTATGGTTATGGAGGCGGATATGGATATGGCTATGGAGGTTATTATGAAGACGAACCAAAAGAGAAGAATAGTCTGTTTAAAGGAATGTTTGGAAGAAAAAAATAAGATAAATGAAGTTTGTTAAGATAGAAATAGAAGGGTTGGTTGTAATTGATCCAAATGTTTTTGAAGATGATAGAGGGCATTTCTATGAATCTTACAACAAAGAAAGGTTTGAAAAAAATGGTATAAAAGACCTGTTCGTTCAGGATAATCAGTCATTATCTCAAAAAGGAGTATTGAGAGGATTGCATTTTCAAAATCCGCCTTGTGCACAAGCGAAATTAATAAGAGTGATTAAAGGTAAAGTGTTAGATATTGCTGTTGATTTAAGAAAAGAATCTCCAACTTACGGAGAGCATTATTCGATTGAATTATCAGCTTCAAATAAAAAAATGTTCTACATACCTACTGGTTTTGCACATGGTTTTTTAACATTAGAAGATGATACAATTTTTTCTTACAAGTGTAGTAATTTTTACAATAAAGAATCAGAAGATGCATTATTATGGAATGATGCTACTCTAGGTATTGATTGGAAAATAATCAACCCTTTATTATCAGATAAAGATAAAGAAGCACCAAGTTTTAATCAATATATTTCTCCGTTTTAGATGGACTTATTTTCTTTGAAACACATATTATTTTTTATAGGTGCGCTATTGTTTTCAATTTTGATAAACAGTATAATGCTAAGGTTCGTTAAAACACTTGGTATTCGAAATCAAAAAGAAACAATGATAAGGTGGAGTGAACAGGTGAAACCAGCACTTGGAGGACTAACTTTTTACATTATTTTTTTATTGTCAATTATCCTACATTCTTTTATATTCTCTTATACAGGAAGTAATATTGATTTTAAGTTCACAGGTATAGTGGGGGCTGTTTCATTAGGTTTTTTAATGGGGTTGTCAGATGATGCTTATAATACGAGGCCTGTATTGAAGTTCTTAACACAGGTTTTATGTGGTGGAATTTTAATTTATTCAGGAACCTATATTAATATTTTTGACAGTAATATTTTGAATTATTCATTGACTCTGCTCTGGGTTGTTGGTTTAATGAATTCTATAAATATGTTGGATAATATGGATGGAATTACTACTATAGTTTCTATTGTTATTTGCTTTACTATTCTATTTTTAATGCTTTTGGGGCACGAAACAGATAGTGTAGGAACAACAATTGTGATTGGTTTGTTGGCGTCATTATTAGGTTTTTTATATTTTAATTGGAACCCTTCTAAAATGTATATGGGAGATACAGGAAGCCAGTATTTAGGCGTTTTATTAGCTGCTTTGAGTATTAATTATTTATGGAATCCAGTAACAACTGAAGAGCTATCTGTTTCAAGACAACTATTAATACCATTGTTGGTCTTTATTATTCCAATAGTAGACACTACAACAGTAACAATTAAGCGATTGAGTAGAGGGAAATCTCCGTTTATTGGAGGTAAAGACCATACTACTCATCATTTGTCATATTTAGGGTTTTCAGAAAAACAAGTTGCTGCAATAATTGCTTTAATTGCAATAGTTTCTTCAGCTATTGTTATTTATATTATCACTTGCATTAGAGTTTGGAATCATCTTTACACAGCAATTTTCTTTGCTTACTTTTTAATTGTTTTAGGAATCTTATTCTCGATAGCAAAAAAGAACATCAAAGATTCTGAAAATGATTGATGATAAAGAAGAATTTATTGAAGTTATAGGATCAAGAGTTCATAATCTTAAGAATATTTCTGTAAAAATACCCCGCAATAAATTGGTTGTAATGACGGGGGTAAGTGGTAGTGGAAAATCCTCTTTGGCTTTTGATACTATTTATGCAGAAGGACAACGAAGGTACTTGGAAACATTTTCTGCTTATGCTCGAAATTTTTTAGGGACAATGGAGCGTCCTGATGTAGATAAAATTAGTGGTCTAAGTCCTGTAATTGCCATAGAACAAAAAACGATAAGCAAAAATCCAAGGTCAACAGTTGGTACAATTACAGAAGTTTATGACTTCTTTAGGTTGTTGTTCGCTCGTGCAGGAGAGGCATATTCTTATAATACAGGAGAAAAAATGGTTAAATACACCGTTTCTCAAATTACGGACTTAATCATAGAGAGATATGAGGGCAAGAAATTAATTATTTTAGCTCCAGTTGTAAAAGGGAGAAAAGGACATTATCAAGAGTTATTTAATCAAATATTAAAACAGGGCTTTGTAAAAGCTAGGATTGATGGAGCGTTAGTAAATATAACTCCTAAAATGAAGTTAGATCGTTATAAAACACACGATATTGAAATTGTAATTGATCAAATAAAAGTTAAAACAGAAGATAAAAAACGTATTTCAGATTCTGTAAATTTGGCTATGAAACACGGCAAAGGCTCCATTATGGTTTTTGATGTTGATGATAATGAGTATTCTTTGTTGAGTAAAAATTTGATGTGTCCTACATCAGGTATTTCTTATGATGAACCAGCACCCAATTTATTCTCATTTAACTCTCCTTATGGAGCTTGTAAAAAATGTAACGGTTTGGGGTTGGTTTCAGAAATTGATATTAAAAAGATTATTCCTAACACCAATTTATCCATAAAAAAAGGAGGAATAGTTCCTTTGGGAGAATATAAAAATAATTGGACTTTTAAACAAATTGAAGCCATTGCAAAACAATATGGTTTTACACTAAGCACTCCAATTAAAGATATTTCGGATGAAGCAATAGATTACCTGTTAAATGGATCGACCGAAACATTAATTGTTCAACAAAATACAGCTGGAATAACTTCAGATTACAAAATAGAGTTTGAAGGAATTATAAATATTATTGTCAGACAATTTGAAGAAAACAAAAGTAAATCGATAGGACGTTGGGCAAATAATTTCATGAATAAAGTAATCTGCCAAACTTGTAATGGAAGTAGATTACAAAAACAAGCAATGTATTTTAAAATAGATGATAAATCAATAGCAGAAATAGCTAATCTAGATTTAGATTCACTATACGAATGGTCTTCTACTGTAGAAAAAAAACTTTCAAAAAACCAGCAAGTAATAGCAAAAGAAGTCTTAAAAGAAATTAATACAAGAATTAAGTTTTTGTTGGATGTTGGTTTAACCTACTTATCTTTAAATAGAAGTTCAAGAACATTATCTGGTGGTGAAGCACAACGGATACGTCTGGCAACCCAAATAGGTTCACAGTTAGTAAATGTGTTGTATATTTTAGATGAACCAAGCATTGGTTTACATCAGAGAGATAATCAAAAACTAATTACTTCATTACAAAATTTGAGAGACATTGGTAACTCTATAATTGTTGTAGAACATGATAAAGAAATTATGTTAGCTTCCGATTTTATTATTGATATCGGACCAAAAGCAGGTTTACATGGAGGGAAAATTGTTTCTTTAGGGGAACCTAAAAAGTTTCTAAAAAACAATACTGAAACAGCTAATTTTTTGAGTGGTAAAATTGAGATTGAAGTTCCAAAAAAACGAAGAAAAGGAAGCGGAAAATTTATTGAGTTAAAGGGAGCAACAGGGAACAATCTTAAAAGTGTGAATTTAAAAATTCCTTTAGGGAAATTAACTTGTGTAACAGGAGTTTCGGGTAGTGGGAAGTCGACTTTAATAAATGAAACCTTATACCCAATATTAAACCATTACGTTTATAAAGCAGTTAAAAAACCTTTACCTTATAAATCGGTAAAAGGATTAGAATATATTGATAAAATTATTGATATTGATCAATCTCCAATTGGAAGGACGCCACGTTCAAACCCAGCTACTTATACAAGTGTTTTTACAGATATAAGGTTGTTGTTTAGTAATTTACCTGAAGCTAAAATTAGAGGCTATAAGCCCGGACGATTTTCTTTTAATGTAAAAGGTGGTAGGTGCGAGGTTTGCAAAGGTGCAGGGGTAAAAACCATTGAAATGAATTTTTTACCCGATGTTTATGTGGAGTGTACAGATTGCAATTCAAAACGATACAATAGAGAAACACTAGAAGTTCGATATAAAGGCAAATCAATTAGCGATGTGTTAAATTTAACGATAAATCAAGCTGTAGATTTTTTTGAAAATATTCCTGAAATTATCAGAAAAATAAAAAGTTTGCAAGATGTTGGGCTAGGATATGTCCATTTAGGACAACCTTCTACAACATTGTCAGGAGGGGAAGCGCAACGAGTAAAATTAGCCACAGAACTTTCTAAAAAACAAACAGGGCAGACATTTTATATTTTAGATGAACCTTCAACGGGACTCCATTTTAGTGATATAAAAATATTTTTAGGTGTAATAGACCGATTAGTTAACCTAGGGAATACTGTTTTAATTATAGAACATAATATGGATATAATTAAAGTAGCTGATTATATTGTAGATATTGGACCAGAAGCAGGTTTTTCTGGAGGAGAAATTGTTTGTGAGGGAACCCCAGAGAAAATAATTCGTAATAAAAAGAGTTATACAGCTAAATACTTACAAGAAGAGTTAAATTAAAAAGATTATGGCAGAAGATAAAAGAATAGAAAACAAATTCAGAAAGAAAGATTGGAATGAAATAAAAGCGAACGATTCGTGGATTATTTTTAAAGTAATGGCAGAATTTGTTGAAGGGTTTGATAAGATGGCAAAAATTGGTCCTTGTGTTTCTATTTTTGGTTCAGCTCGTACAAAAATTGATAATCCTTATTATAAAATGGCAGAAGACATTGCTGCTAAATTAGCTGAAAAAGGATATGGTGTAATTACTGGTGGAGGACCTGGTATTATGGAAGCAGGGAATAAAGGTGCGTTTGAAGCTGGAGGAAGATCTGCAGGATTAAATATAGAACTTCCTTTTGAACAGTTTAATAATAAATATATTGATTCTG
>JAESTF010000161.1 GCA_016763795.1 Flavobacteriales bacterium | reverse complement strand
TATTTTAAGCAACTGCGATCCGACAATCACTACTAATATTATTGCTACTGCTACTATTATAGTCATCATAATTTAAAGACTTTCTTTATTATTATTCTAATATTTATTAATGATGTAAATGAATACTTTCATCATACATTGGGTGATTTTTTATTTCTAACGGTGCTTTAGATAAAGATCTTAAGAACACAAAAATAAATGCCCCTAAAAAGGCTAAAAACATTCCTATTTCAACAAATCCTAACTGTCCATGATCGAACATTGTTCCTGGTAAAACCATCACCAAAACATCTAACCAGTGTGTAAAGAAAATGATTAACGCGATAGGAACTATAAATACTGCATTTCTCTTCGTATCTCTAGACATTAACACAAAGAATGGTAATAAGAAATTCACAAAGAATGTTCCTATGTAAAGTAATTTATAATTTTCGAATCGTTGTAAGTAATAAATTGTTTCTTCAGGAACGTTTGCGTACCATATTAACATAAACTGAGCAAACCATAGGTAAGACCATAAACAACTTATCGCAAACATCCATTTAGATAAATCGTGTATGTGACTTCCGTTTACATCTTTTAATAAACCTTGTCCTTTTAAGTACTGAACTGCTACAACTGCAATAATCATACATGAAATCCACATTCCTGAGAATGTGTACCATCCAAATAATGTACTAAACCAGTGAACATCTATCGACATAATCCAATCCCATGCAGAAGCAACCGATGAATATGCGAAAAAGATGATAAAGAATACTGACATTTTAATCGCTTTTCTATAGTTAGGAGAAACTCCGTCACTAATTTGAGTTAAATCTAATTTGTCTTCTGCTAATGAATTTTTTCTAAACCAGTATCCAAAGAACATCCAAACGCCAAGAAAAACTATTGCTCTTGCCCAAAAGAATGGTTGATTTAAATACCCTGACTTACCAGCTATAATTGCATCATAATGATGACTTGTTGGATCTGTAATTCCTTCTGCCATCCAATGGTAAAGATGAGTCATGTGCATTGAACTTGCTCCTAAAACTATTAGAAGCCCAACTGCTGCATAAGGCATAAAAGTCATAATTGCTAAGAAAATTCGTTGAGTTGTAACTCCCCATGCCATTTCTGCTACATATTGAATAGCCAGAAAAAATACTGCGGCTAAAGATAATGTAAAAAAGAAATAGCTATTCACTAATAGATTAGCCCAAACTCTTTTATCTGTATGATCGTGATGATCTGTGAAAATTCCTACTAATAATGCTACAATTCCAACAACAAGTAATATACCTGATGTTAATTTTGCTTTATTTGATACGTTGTATTCCATTTTATTAGAATGTTTATTTTTTCTTTAATATTTAATGTCCGTGTTCTTCAACTACTGGTGCTTCTTCAACCACTTCAGTAATAACTTCTTCTATAATGTCAACTACTGCCACATTAGTATCCTGTACTACGACCTCTTTCATAAATGCAGTTCTAATGTAATGAACTAATTTCCATCGTTCTTCTTTGTTTAATTGAGAAGAATGAGAACCCATCAGCCCTTTCCCGTACGTAATGGTATGAAACATTTTACCTTCTGTTAACGCTAATCCTTCAACAAATTTTGTTGGAATTGGAGGGAATTTATCTCTCTCTACTAACGTTCCGTCTCCTTGTCCTGTTTTACCATGACAGTGCACACAAAACATTCCGTACAATTCTTTTCCATCTGCTGCAACTTTATCGTTATAAGCAATTGGGTTTTTTAAATTTTGACCAGCTAATTCATATCCTTCTGGTGTATTTTCATAACCATAAGGTACAAACCCTCTAGGAATAGTTCCTGAAACAGGTTGCCTTGCTGTCATTTTATTGGTATAGTTCGTATCACTATAATTCCCTCTTAACTCACCAAAATCAACATACGTTTCTATTGATGGTGAACGGTACATATCTGGCATATATTCAGGTGCCATTCCGCCTTCTTCTTTACAAGCTGTAATAGAAATTACAGCTGCAACGATAGCGAATTTTGATAATCTATTTAAATACTTTCTGTTCATCTGTATTAAATTATTTTTCGTCAATTTCTAAAACACACGTTTCATCGATAAACGCTTTTATTTCATCTGCACTTAAATCAGAATCTGCAGCATGAATTTCCATTACAAACCTATCATCTGTTGTTCTTGGATATGGATTTTTTGCTTTAAACCCCGGTAAAGTCCAATTTCTAAGCATAAATGTAATTGCCATACCGTGTGCTGCACACAATACTCCAAACTCAAAAGTTACGGGTACAAACGATGGAATATTATCTATTAAAGAAAAATTTGGCTTCCCTCCAATGTTTAATGGCCAATCGTGTATCATAAAATACCACATACCGGCAAGTGCCAATGAAACTCCAATCATTCCATAATAAATGCTGTAATTGCAATTCTTGTTCTTGCCAATCCAATCACAGGATCTATTCCGTGAATTGGGAATGGAGAAAACACATCTCTAATATGAATTCCTTTGCTTACTAAATGCTTTGCACTCTCTAACAGTACATAGTCATCATCGTAAATTGCGTATATTGTTTTATCTGACATAATCTCTAAAAAATATAATCTCTAATCAGTTGTTTCTTCGTTGTCGTTTTTCTTAGGTGCTATTGCTCCTTTTATATCTGTTTTAAAAACAGGATGACGTTGTTTAAATTCTTCATCTGTCATTTTCTTATATCCTTCTCCTGAAGATTTTAAAATTGTTTTCACTTCATTTAAAGCTAACACAGGGAAATATTTTAAGAATAATAAATAGAACACACTGAAGATTCCTAATGTTCCGATAAACACTCCTAAATCAACAAATGTTGGGAAGAACATTCTCCAAGTAGATGGTAAATAATCTCTACTTAAACACGTTACAATAATATCAAAACGTTCAAACCACATTCCTATATTAATAATCAATGCAATAATAAATGTCCAAGTTAAACTTGTTCTAATTTTTTTGAACCATAAGAATGCAGGGTTAATGAAGTTACAAAAAATTAATGACCAGAATGCCCAAGCATAAGGTCCTGTTGCAGCTCCTGCGGACATATAAACATAACTTTCGTACTGAACACCTGTATACCATCCAATAAAGAATTCTGTACAATAAGCTACACCAACGATACCACCTGTTACCAAAATAACGATGTTCATGTACTCAATATGCTTTACTGTAATAATGTATTCTAATCGCATAGCTTTACGTGCAATTAACATCAATGTCTGTACCATTGCAAACCCTGAAAATACTGCTCCCGCAACAAAATAAGGTGGGAAAATTGTACTGTGCCAACCTGGCACTAAAGACGTAGCAAAATCCATTGATACAATAGAATGTACCGAAAATACTAAAGGGGTTGCTAAACCAGCTAACACTAAAGAAACCTCTTCAAAACGTTGCCATGCTTTTGCATTTCCTGTCCAACCAAAACTCATTAAACTGTACATTAATTTTTGTACTGGTCTGCTAGCTCTATCTCTAATTGTAGCAAAATCAGGAATTAAACCAATATACCAAAACACTAATGATACAGAGAAATAAGTTGAGATCGCAAAAACATCCCATAAAAGTGGTGAGTTAAAGTTTACCCAAAGCGAACCATATTGATTAGGAATGGGCAATACCCAGTATGCCAACCATGGTCTTCCCATGTGTATAATCGGGAATAATCCCGCTTGAATTACTGAGAAAATAGTCATGGCTTCCGCAGAACGATTAATAGCCATACGCCATTTTTGACGGAATAATAAAAGTACTGCAGATATGAGGGTTCCGGCATGTCCGATACCTACCCACCATACAAAGTTGGTAATATCCCAAGCCCAACCTACGGTTTTATTTAATCCCCAAACTCCAATTCCTGTTCCAATAGTGTATATAATTGACCCTATACCCCAAAGGAATGCTAGTAGTGCAATTATAAAAGCTGTCCACCATAATTTATTTGCTTTACCTTCAACTGGGGCTGCTACATCTAAAGT
>JAESTF010000160.1 GCA_016763795.1 Flavobacteriales bacterium | reverse complement strand
GAAACACAATTAAAACGTTTTGGATACCTAAACAGATAGTTTTAGGTAATTTAGCCGCCTGATATGGGAAATATAGTAGCAATAGTAGGAAGACCAAATGTTGGGAAATCAACACTTTTTAACCGATTAACAGAATCGCGTAGTGCCATCGTTGATGAAGCTAGTGGTGTAACTCGTGATAGACATTACGGTAAAGTAGATTGGAACGGTAAAGAATTTACATTAATTGATACAGGAGGTTATATCAAGGGACCTGATGATATTTTTGAAGATGAGATTAGAAAACAAGTTATTATCTCTATTGAAGAGTGTGATTTAATCATTTTTGTGGTTGACGTTACTGCTGGAATTACAGATTTAGACCAATCAGTAGCCAACTTACTAAGACGGGCTAATAAGAAAGTTGTGTTGGTTTCTAACAAAGTAGATAACCATGAGCGTATTATAGATTCGAGTGTTTTTTACGGGATGGGTATTACGGATGAAATTTTTAATGTTTCATCAATTAATGGTAGTGGAACAGGCGATTTATTAGATGAAGTAGTTAACAGCCTTGAAGATTATCCAGAAGATGATGATGATGATGGAATACCAAGATTAGCAATTGTTGGAAGACCAAATGTTGGCAAATCTTCTCTATTAAATGCTTTAATTGGAGAGGAAAGAAATATTGTTACCAATATTGCTGGAACTACAAGAGATTCTATTACAACACATTACAATGCTTTTGGTTTTGATTTAAAATTAATTGATACTGCAGGATTAAGAAAAAAAGGAAAGGTAAATGAAGACATTGAGTTTTACTCGGTAATGCGTTCGGTGAGAGCCATCGAGAACTCTGATGTTTGTTTATTGCTAATTGAAGCCTTAGATGGTATGATGGCTCAGGATATGAACATCTTTAATCTTGCTATTAAAAATAAAAAAGGGATCGTTATTTTAGTTAATAAATGGGATTTGGTTGATAAGGAAACCAATACTGCTAAAGAATTTGAAGCTCACATTAGACAAAAAATTGCACCTTTTACAGATGTTCCAATCATTTTTACATCTGTAATTGGCAAGCAACGAATACACAAAGCACTAGAGGAAGTGGTTAAGGTTTATGAAAATCGCGTAAAAAAAATACCTACTTCAAAATTAAATGAAATAATGTTAGAAATAATTGATAGAAATCCACCACCTGCTCTTAAAGGAAAGTGGATTAAAATTAAATTTGTTACTCAACTTCCAACTCACGCCCCAGCTTTTGCATTCTTCTGTAATTTACCTCAGTATGTAAAAGAACCTTATAAACGTTTCTTAGAAAATAAATTAAGAGAACATTTTGATTTTACGGGTGTTCCTATTCAAATATTTATGAGAAAAAAATAACTGTCCACGCCAGAAGTAATTATTTAGAACCTATCTCAAAATTATTTTACAATGAAAAAAACAACTCCTTTTATTCTTACTTTATTACTTTCAACAAGTATTTTTGCTCAAAAGAAAAACGTAGCTCAACCAGAATTAGACTCTGGAACTATTGAAGTTCAATTTGATTATATCATTAATAAATCTTCGAAATTTAGAGATTTTCAACTCATCAGAAAATCTTCTATTCTAAAAGTTAAAGCACATACCTTAGATTCAATTAAAACGACCCGAAAAGATTTAGTTATTGCAAGCAAATCTATCCAACAAAAAAAAGTAATTATTTCTGAATTAAATAAAGAAGTTGAAACTCTGAAAAATGAAATCATCTCTATTTCTGAAGATGTTGATAGCATTTCTTTTATAGGAATGAGTTTAAGTAAAACTAATTACAACATGATTGTCTGGATTTTAATTACAATCTTATTATTAGGATTAATTACTTTTATAACTATGTTTAAGAAAAGCAATATCAGCACTAAATCTGCTCAAAGCAATGTTAGTAAATTAGAAAGTGATTTTGAAGCATTCAAAAAGAAAGCAATGATAAAGGAACAAGAAACTATGAGAAAGCTGCAGAATGAAATTAATAAAAACTCTTAATAATATTTACCTTCATACGTAAACAAAAAAAAGCCTTAGCAATTTGCTAAGGCTTTTTTAATATTAACTTAATTGTTTAACTATTGAACTATCAATTTTTTTACTTTCACATTATCGTCAGCATTAAACTCTATAAAATAAACTCCTGAAGATAATCTTCTTTGCTCATCTACTTTTAAATTATACTTTCCTACTGAAAAGGATTGTCCTTCAACAACATTTGTCACTACCTGGCCAACTGCATTTCTAACTTTAATACTTAAGTTCTGAACATTCTCTTTTAAGCTAAAAGAAATTTGTGCACTAGAATTTGTTGGGTTTGGATAAACACTTAAACTTCCGATGTTATCAAATTCATCATTAATGGATAACACTCCATCAATATTAATATCATCTAAGTAAAAGTTATTTCCGTTTCCTGATGTAAACTGAAATTTAAATCGAACATTTGTTTCGCTTGTAATAGCTGCTAAACTTGCCGTTTTTTGAGCCCAATCACTACTTGTTGGAGTCCAGAAGTTTGGCTTAAGCACGCCTCCTGTTGTCGACACTGCCCGCCTATCATTGGAGCCATAACAAATGACCAACTTTCTCCACAATCTAACGAGTAATAAACAAACAACCTATCTGTATTAGATGATTGTCTTTGAGCAAATGCCATTTTAAATTTAAGTGTTGCACCGCTCAGTAGTGATAAATCGTAAGATGGACTGATTAACTCATCTATTTCTCCTGCATCTGGCTCACTATAATTTACAACTCTAGTAGATGCAGAACCTGTTGCTGCTGCTGCTGTAGTTCTTTGAAATGCTTGACCTCCTGTTGGATCTAAAATAATCCAATCATTATTAAAATTAGTCGAATTTTCAAATCCATCCACTATAATACCTCCATAATCAGCAGTTAAAGAACTTACTGTTATAATATTTGGCTTAGTAATAAGAGCTGACCCAGCGGTTGTTCCTGGTTCATGAGTTGTATTCCATACACCAGGATTATTAAATACAATAGTTGGACTTGATGCAGTAGAAGTATTTGGTGTACCTCCACCTCCAAAAGTCCAATTCCATATTGTTGGTGTTGCGTTATAAGATAAATCTGTAAATAAAACAGATTGACCTTGACAAATAAAATCTCTATCAAAATCAAAATCTGGTATAGGAACACATATAGCATCTGTATATGGATCTGCTGTTCCAGTAGCTACTAAATTTCCTGAAGTCCATAATGTGTTTCTAGAGCCCCAGCCTTGTCCTAAAGCTGTATGCATTCTACTTTTTTGTCCATTGGTAAACATTCTTTCACAAAAAGAATACTCCATATAGTTTTGTACATTATCTAAACTACTACAAGAAACAGCAGATGTATTACACGTCTGGTTTCCTATTGTCTCTGGAGTATCATTAACTCCATCATCTCCATTACAATTAGAAGCCAGACCTGGTGTATTTGAATTCCCCCAACAATGCGGTAAATTTAAATAATGACCTACTTCATGAGTAACGGAATTACCTAATTGAGAAGATCGAATAACAATTCCTTCTGCTGATTGACTCGGTGCAAAACCAGGATAATAAGCATATCCCCCTGCTCCACTCGTCAGCGTTTGAACAACCCATATATTTAAATACTTTGTCGTATTCCAGTTCACTAAACTTTTAACATTTTCTCCTGCAGAATTTGTTAAAGGTGAGGAAGTTCTAGTTATCCCTTCGGTACAATTCCCATTTGGATCAATATGAGCTAATCTAAATTGTATTTGACAATCGGCAATTATTCCTGTAAAAGCAGATACAACTTGGCTTACATCTGTATTTAGTTTTTGAAAATCGTCATTTAAATTTTTTACTGACGCATTAATTGCTGCCTTCGATACATTTCCAACACCTTCATCATGAATAATGTGGTAAACTACAGGTATAGTATATAAAATTGGTCCTTTCTTATTTGTCGTATTAACCATGTTTTTTTCATTTTCTATGGCCAATTTATTATGAGCTTCAAATATTAATTGAAGTTTTGGGTCTTCAGCTAACCTCTGATTATTAATAATTGCTGCTCCACACTCAGGTCTATCCAGCTCACTCAAATCTGTCTGAGAATAACCGTTTAATGATATTACTGAAATAAATGTCCCTAGTACTAATAACTTTATATTTTTCATGAAATGAAATTTTAATATTATGCTTTCCAAATTTAACTAAAAATTATTTAGTTAGAATATGAATTCGACTAACGGTAATATTTATCTTCATACGCAAACAAAAAAAAGCCTTAGCAAATTGCTAAGGCTTTTTTAATATTAACTTAATTGTTTAACTATTGAACTATCAATTTTTTTACTTTCACATTATCATCCGCATTAAACTCTATAAAATAAACTCCTGAAGATAATCTTCTTTGCTCATCT
>JAESTF010000159.1 GCA_016763795.1 Flavobacteriales bacterium | reverse complement strand
ATTTATTCTCTAAATAATTCGTAAAACGATTAGTTGATTTTTGTCTTAGTTTCCACTCCTCATATTGAGGATGCTCTTTAGTTGTTATAGGTAGATTTTCAACTACTTCATCAGAATAAATTCGTTGTTCTTTTTCTCTTACTTTCAAATAAGAATCACTAAAATTATTGTTTACTGCACTTGCTATATAAACACCATTTTCTATTTTAATGTCAGGTTTAATCATTGATTTAAGCTCATTTGAATACCAGAAACAAGTGATTTTAATTTGTGAGTAATTGCTTTTTTACCAAACTGTTTTCCTTTTAGTTTTTCTTTATTAAAATGTACTTCATTTACAATTTTACGAACAGCAAAATCATAATATTTTCTAGAATAAGTTCTTTTAAAATCAATTTGTCTATCAGTACTACTATTCCATGGAGGTTGCTCAATTATCTTATCTTGTATTTGAGTATATAAGCCTGTACCCTTAATTGGATAAGCCACAGTAATAGTGAATTGACTCGGATTTGCAGCTTTTAAGTAATCAATTGTTAAATCAATATCTTCTTTAGTTTCTGTTGGATAACCAACCATAATAAATGTTCCTGCCTCAATGCCATATCTTTGAGTTAGCAACATCATATCACGCACCTTATTAATATCAACTTGCCGTTTCATTAAATCTATAATCCGTTGTGAACCACTTTCTGCACCTATCCAAATTCTAAAACAACCAGCTTCCTTCAACTGTTGTAAAATGGTTTCACTTAAACGTTCTGCTCTTGTTATGCATTCAAAAGGAATAGAGACACCTCTATTCTTCATCTCAAGATTAAAAGCAGCTATCCATTTATGACTTACCGTAAAAACATCATCAACAAACCATAAAGCATCTGGATTATATGTTTTTATTAAGTACTCAATTTCATCAACTACCAACTTAGGACTTCTTCTTCTATAACTTTGTCCGTAAACCGCTGTACTACACCATTGACAAGTGTAAGGACAGCCTCGCTGTGTAGAAATATTTAAAGTACTTTTTCCATGGTGTGTTTTCCATGTATCTAAATAAAGTGATAAGTCAATTTTAGATCGATTAGGAAAGGGAAAACTATCTACTTCTTTAATCTTTTTTCTTGGAGAATTTTTAATCGTGAACCCTCTGTTATTTTTAAAAGTTAATCCATCTACGTTTTCAAATTTTTGCTCTCCAAAAAACTGATTAGAAAATTCTAAAAATGTCTCTTCTCCTTCTCCTAGAACTAAAAAATCAGCTCCGTAATGTAAATAATTTTCATAATTATAAGTAATATCTGGACCGCCTAATAAGATCTTTATATCCTTAAATTCTTCACTACTTTTTAGTTTTTTAATAATGCTAAGAATCTTAACCTTAGTCATTAAATTAGTATAAAAAGCAATTACTTTAGGTTGCTGTTGTCGAATGTTTTCTATCCATTTTTCTTCAGAAGAAAAAGTTGAATCAAATACTTGATGGTTTATATTGTGTTGCTCTAAAAACGCAGATATGTACAATAATCCTAAAGGAGGATATGGCTTCATTATCTGTTGCTCTATCTTATCTTCTTCTAGAAAATAACCATGTGTTAATAGTATACTCATTTCCTTTCTGCAACTATTATATAATGATCAGACCATTTTGCCATAAAAGTAAATCTACCGAAAAAATGCTCTAATCGATTGATAAAAGAGAGCACTTTTTTATGTTTTTTAAAGAAAGGTTCCATATAACTCGGTGGTAAAAAACAAGCTACTGGTTTTATTAATTCAATTTTATAGTTAGGTTTTAATAATTGAGCTATCTCTTCTGGTAGATAATAATAGGTTTTTACTTGTTCATCTTTCACGTTAACCTCAACTCCTGTATTCGTATTTCTTCTGTTTATTTGGCGAAAATTGAACTTTAGAAAGAAGTAAATGTTTTCCATCAAACAGTATTTTGACATCAACACTAAAATAAGTTGGTTCCCTTTTTTTTGATGAGATGAGACTCCTTTAAGAAAATCAAATAATTGATTGGGGTTAATACAATTTAAACCACCAAAGTTAGAAAATAACGTATCATAATTCGATAGCTCTGAATCTTGAGCAACTTGTTGAAATGATTGAGTTTCAAAATTAATTTCATCACTTCTTTGTTCTTTTGCATAGGTAACCATTCCATCAGAAACATCTGTAGCAAAAACAGTGTGACCTTTTTCATGAAATTGCTCAGCATCATAACCTGTACCACAATTAATTTCAAATATTTTTTTTTGAGTAGAGAAAAAATCGATTTGATTTAACCAATAATAAACCCTTTTTCTTTGCAAAATACCAATGTTAGAAAAAGTAAAGTCATCATCATAAGTGTCTGCTGAAGAGTTAAATTGTACTCTATCTTTTATATTATTCATCAACTAGATTTTTACTCCTTTACAACTTGAAAATTACATTAATTAATTTAAGACTAGTTTAATTCTTTATTTAGAAATTGTACTTTTGATTTTAATGAGTATTGTTAATCGAGCATTAAAAAAAGCTAACAAAATAGTTTCTCCTGGTAAATTATTTTTTGATCCTGAATTTATAATTCTTGGGGTTAACAATGTGTGTAATCTACACTGTAAAATGTGTGATGTTGGCACTCAAAATTTAGAAACTAATTTCGCTCAAAACTTAGTTGGCTCTCACCCATTAAACATGCCTTTAGAGTTATTTAAAAAAATCGTTGATCAAACAGCAGAATCGTTTCCTAAAGCTAAAATTGGCTATGCATTTACAGAACCTTTGATTTATCCTCATTTAAAAGAATCGCTAATTTATGCTCACAAAAAAGGATTAAAAACAACCGTAACAACTAATGCTCTTAACCTAAAAAGAAAAGCACAAGATTTAGTAGATGGAAAAGTAGATCAGCTATATATTTCGTTAGATGGCTTAGAAAAAACACATAATTACATTAGAGGAAACAACAAGTCTTTTCAAAAAGCAATTGAAGGAATTGAATATATTAGGTCTTTAGAAAACCCTCCAGAAATTTCTGTTTTTTGCGTAATAACAGAATGGAATTATACCGAATTAGTTCAATTTGCTAATTATTTTTCTTCTCAACCAATAAAACATCTTGGTTTTATGCACCAAAACTTTATAACAGAAATTGCTGCTAGCTCACACAATGCACTGTATGGAAGTTTATACCACGCTACACATTCTAACATTGAAGGGATAGATTTTTCTAAAATAGATTTACCCGCTTTAGAGAAGGAGATAGCAGAAATTAACACAAATGATTATCCTTTTACAACTAGTTTTTCGCCAGAGATAAATTCGTTTGATAAACTTGAAAAATATTACAATGAACCCGAATCAAAATTAGGAAAAACATGTAATGATGTTTTTACTAACTTAATGATTAAAACTGATGGTTCTATTATTCCTGCCCACGGAAGATGCTATAATGTGCCTATGGGGAATATGTCTGAAAATACCATTAAAGAAATTTGGCATGGCTCTACATACTCTAAATTTAGAAGTGACATTGTTAAAGCTGGAGGTTTATTTCCTGCTTGCAATAGATGTTGTAGTGCTTTTTAGTATATCCTTTTTTTATAGAGTAATCGTTAATTACTCTTTATGAACTTTTGTATTAATGTTTTGTCTTCAGTAAAAATTTGGATAAAATAAATTCCACTAACTAAGTCAGTAATATCTATGTTTTTTTTGTTTTGAACTATCATTTTTACAAGTTTCCCTGTAACATCTATAATGTTAATCCTGTTTATTGGCAATTCTGTGGTTATTTTTAATTTCGTAGAAGCAGGATTAGGGTAGATACTAAAGGTAGGTTTATCACTATTAGCATTAATTGAAGTAGTTATTGGGAAACAAGTTAATGAGTCTGTTGAAACACATACATCGTCAATCAAATAATAGGCAAAACAGTCTTGGTTAGAATTTACAATTAAGGTGTTAGTATTTATATCATCAAAAAAGTTCCCGACTAATACAGCCCAATATGTAGAGTCAGCAATAAATGATCCTGATACAGTAGT
>JAESTF010000158.1 GCA_016763795.1 Flavobacteriales bacterium | reverse complement strand
AGACTATTTAGGCACAGTGAACATTGGTACCTCTAGCGGTAGTTGGTTCGAGCAGGGTGGCGGGTCGCCTGGAGTATTGACGGACGGACCTCCGCAAGATGGTGCTGCAACCTATGAATTTGTTAGTGGTGACGCTGGCGCAGTTACTCTGGACTTCGCGACAAACACCAGTGGTACGCTTAATTTTTCTGTCACTCAAGGTGCAATTAGCGCCGACAACACCAGCTGGGACCCGGATCTTGTGATCGCGCTCTGTACCTTCAGAATTACGATGGTCGATGAAACGATGACGGCCTGTACCACTGAAGATGTCACTATTACAGCCTACGACAGCAGCAATCTTATCGCCACGAACTACACAGGCACGGTAGCAATTTCAACGAGCACGATTCATGGCAATTGGACGGGAGTGGGTGTTACCGATACACCTGCCGACGATAACGGTGTAGCGACCGTCGATATAACGACGGGTGGAACAGTGACCATCACCTTTGAAGACTTTAATTTCGAAGATGTTAACGTCAATTTGGTGGCTGGCGAGATAACTGAAGACGGTGCATTCGACCCGGTTCTTGAAGTGACTGGCTGTCTGCCTAGTATTGTAAGCAGCGTTTGTTTCTCTGGAGCTAGTGGCGGTACCGGAAGCCTGCCACTATCAGCAACACCCGGGCCAGGACGCATGGTGGTCATGTGGATATTTCATGCTTCAGATGCGTCGCCTCAAACAGTGACAGCTGCTACATTTGATGCGGTAGGAATGGCCGAGTTGGGGCAGATAAATGCAGCTAATACCGGTGTATCGATGTGGGGAATCTTGGATGCAAACCTACCCGCAGGTGGTTCTTCCTATGCAGGCGCTTATACCTTTGACTCGGCGCCAGCTAATACAGCTTCCATGTGTATGGCGGAGGTCGCTGATGTCGAGCAGACCTTCGTGGGATTAGTTGTCGGGACAAATACCTTTGGTGCTACCGGTGATTTGACTACTAGCATAACCACTACTGCCAATAATGCTCTGATATTAAGTGGTGCAGTTACCGACAGAGACGTTGTCGGCAATACTTGGTTTAACGAAGTGCAGCCTGACCCGCTAATGGTTATGCGCTTCACGGGCAACAACGACCAGAATCCTTCGAATGGTACAGCGGGTGGAAGTGACGGTACCAAGCCAATTGCCGGATTGATAAGCGTGAATGACATCGATTTTCAGGCGGGTGCAGTAAGCGCGTCTCATATCGTTGTAAGTTTGAATCCCTTAGTGGCGGGTGACCCTGAGGCCACTGGTTTTGAACCCGTGCTATTGCACGAGACACTGTCTGGGAATTATAGCTACCGTGCTGTGGGCAGCACGCTGAGGCTCACCTCGAATACTGCAGGTGGGCAATGTAATTTCGCCGCTGTTGGCACAGGCACTACGGCAGAGCTTGCTTTACCGGCAGGGTCAACAGTAGAGCGCGCCTATTTGTATTGGGCCGGCTCCGGCACAGAAATACAATCCGATCTCGATATCGAATTTGGGCATAGCTCAGAGCTGCCTGGCTTAAATTCTATTACCGGCGAAGAGTTATTCATGATAACCGGTGTTGGAGGTGGCGGAGACCTTGACTACTTCGCATCGTATAAAGATGTAACGACTGTAATTGGCAGTACGGGGGATGGCACCTATACATTCCGTCAGTTAACTGTGCAAACCGCGGTACCTTGGGGCGGGGCGGCGACGGCCTGTGCGGGTGGCTGGGGGCTAATTGTTGTGTACAGCAATCCTGCGGAAGCGTTTAGAGTGATAAATCTATTTCATGGATTTCAACCGTTCCAAAATTCTTCATTCACCTTGGTGCCAAGAAATTTCAGATTGAAGACGACGGACGATGATCCTTTGTTATTTGAGCCGAACGGCCAAATCACCCATATCACGGTGGAAGGCGATGAGACTCTGATAGGTGGCGCAGGAGGTAGCGAAGCGTTGGCTATTCAGTCTGACATTGGTTCCGATGTCTTCAATGCTCTAACGAATAGCTACAATCCAGTAACGGGCGATTTTAACTCTACGGTTACTCGTCCTAGTTTCTTTCTCGACAATGGCCCCGGCGGCACCAATCTTTATCAGTTTGACTCGACCGGTGGCGATGACGGTGCGGGTTATGAAAACGATGCCGAAGTGCCGAACCATCCTGATTTGCTACCTTACACTCCGCTTGACGTGCTTGAGCAGGGTGATAGCTGGGGCTTCGATATTGACACGCATTATATCACCGGCAATGACGCCACTGGTGATCTCTATAATTTCGCGCAACCAGGTGTTGAAGCAGAACAAATAACGACACAGTACAGCTCTGGCCAAGATTTGGTCTTGTTAATTTCAGAGGTGATTTCCGTCACCAATTTCGATCTTGCTGATTTGGAAGTATTCAAAAATGTTAGCGGTGAGTTGAAGGTAAATCAATCCCAGGACTACGTGGTTACTGTTACCAACAACGGTAACAATGCCAGTAGTGGCGGCGAGGCTACTGGACTCATCGTTGTTGCAGACATATTGCCTAACGGTATGACTCTAAATTCAGTATCCGGTACTGACTGGACTTGTTACGCCGGTGCGGACAGGTACAGTTGTACGTTCGATATTCTGAATGACTGTGTCGACTATGGCACGGCCAGCGATGATATCGGTTGCGAGACAGTGTTGAACGAGCTGTCTACCGGTGAAAGCTTGCCGGATATTACCGCAAACGTCCAAGTAGGTGGCTTTGCCTTCTTTCCAGACGAATCCAATCCAACTAAGAATGTGGCGCGCATTCAGCATAATGGCGCCAACAGCCCGCTTGAGCCTGCCTGCATCGTTTTGATCTCGGGCAATCCTGGTGTGCTGCCTAACCCGGATGACTGCGCAAGATCTCCACAGTTCGATAACAAGAACGATCTCGACGGTGGTGCTATAGACGCCAATGATATTGATGATAAGGATAGCCAGAACAATAACATCGATAGCATCATAGCAAACGTTATCGGGCTGGAAACAGACCTCTCTATAAATAAACTAATCGATGGAGATCTAGAGGTAGGTGAAACACAATCTTACACCATTACAGTGACCAACAACGGTCCTGATGCCACAGACGAGCCTATTCGAGTACAAGACACTGCACCTGCCGGCATTGAATTTGCCTTTGTTGTTCCGGCAGGTTGGAGTTGTGTGACGAATACAATAGCCGAAATAGATTGTACCTATGCAGCAGTAATTCCTGCCTTCTCTAGCATAACCCCGTCCTTAAGCTTGCCCGTTAACGTAACTGGGGCCGCAGGCGTTTCAGTAACTAATACAGCCCAAGTGAGCACAGGCATACACAATTTCGACACGACCAATACAGCAAACAATACCGACTCCGATACTAGTGTGATCATTGCGCCTCCAGTAGCTTCAGAGGAAGAGTTCCTAATCTCAGTATCCGTAGGAGGCAATGCTTCGACAATCGGCGGCTTGGGCCCTTTCGAGAACGATGATTACATAAACTACAATCCACAGACAGATATTGGCACTGGGTTCTATGACGACAGTTCCACCGGCGACGTTAGAGATGCCAATGCAGTGCATGTCTTTAAGAATGGCCACATCGCGATTTCGGCTAAAGGTCCGGCCACTAGCACTGTGGGTGGTCTTTCATTTCAGCCGGAAGACATTGTGGTATACGACCCCATCTTAAACACGGCTACGGTGCTGTTCGATGGCTCGGCCATATTTAAAGATGCGATTGGAAGCCAGCACAATATCGATGCGGTGTTCGTTAAAGAAGATGGAAAGATTGTCTTCTCGGTCTTTGGCGACGGCAACCCGCTCACGGATGATGATGTCTGCATTCGCCAGCCAGATTTGTTGCTCGGTGGAGGGCCGGATGTGTGCTTTAGTGAGGCGGACGTGGTTCAGTATGATCCGGCTAACGACAGCGTAACTATCCTGATAGACGGTTATGATTCGACTGATGGCGACGATGAGATTTTCACTTCCGAAGTTCAGGTAAATGGCATCTATATCCGGGTTGATGACACTGACCCAGATGACGTCAAAGAAGTTTACATACTGTCGATAAATGGCACGGAGCAGGTTGGCGCATGTGCGTCATGTGACCCTATTCCAGGCACCGGTGTTACACCGGATGACATTATTGAGGTTGATCTGACTGGCGTGAACCCTGTCACGCAAAGTTTACTCGTTGGTAATGTGCCCTTCGGCGTATTCACGCCCTCAAGTGGAACGCGAGAGATCGATGCCATACACGTTAAGGAAGATGGCTACCACGGCCATTTCTCTATTAGCCAATCTCAAGCTGGTACTACTTGCGAAGCTGGCCAGATCACCATCCGCAAACACGAGTTTAATCACGACGTGGATACTGACTATGTAGGCTCCATACTGATAACTACGGATGACGGCACAGAAGAAACCGGCAGATGGGCGATTGCCGATGGCGACGGCACTCTGACTGTTGTAACTACGAGTCCCGGAGTATTGGAAGCGAGATACACCTTCGTGCCTTCGGATCTTGGTGAGGTGACATTGTATGTTACTGAGACCACTCCCATAACCCTTGATGTGAATGTGACTAATCAAATAGTTGAAGAGCAAGAAGACCCGGCGTTTAATTTCAGCAATGTGGTTACTGATATCTCATACAAGGACGAGTTTACCGCCGCTGCTTTCGACAACAATGATGGCATTGCGATCTGGAAGAATTCATGGATAGAGCTGGACAATGCCGCCGCCGATACCGGCGTTTCAAATGGCAACGTACTAATTGCCTCTGGCTCAATGCAATTTACAACAGAGCCTGGTAACACCAATGCGCAGATGAGCAGAGATGCTGACCTAAGTCTTGTGTTTCCAATTAGCGACGACTTAGTGGAGTTGAGTTTTGATTATAAATACTCTTCCTTAAATGGAGGCGCTGATAGGTTTGTCGCCGAGGTGCGAGAAAGCAATCTAGATGCTTGGGAAGAAGTTTGGTTTTTAGATATAGGCGGAACCAATGGTACTTTTCAGGGCAGTGGCAAGATTGATTTAAAGACAGAGATCGAGCTTAGCCGCGTCTTCAATGCCTGGTCGGATACCACCGAAATTCGCTTCAGAGTCGATGTTGGTTATACGGGTACTAGCCGTATATTCATCGACAATGTGTTGTTGGAAACAGGCACTACACAGTGTTTTAGCATTGGAATGGACCATTACGAAATTCGTATCGACAGCGTAACAGGAACCTCCGCAACAGAGGT
>JAESTF010000002.1 GCA_016763795.1 Flavobacteriales bacterium | reverse complement strand
TTGTTCCTGCTGCATTGTTTTGTGAGATACTTGTTAGGGTCTCAAAATTCGCAATCATGGTAGATAGGTTAATGTTGGTTGCTGTTCCAGCTTCATCATTATATGTTAATATTCCTGTTGCTGGCACAAAGCTTACACTGGTTAAGGTTTCATTCGCTGCAATTAATGCTGCAATGTTTAATACAGTACTTGCTCCATTTTCATCTACGTAAGTAATTGTTCCTGCTGCATTGTTTTGTGAGATACTTGTTAGGGTCTCAAAATTCGCAATCATGGTAGATAGGTTAATGTTGGTTGCTGTTCCTGCCTCATCATTATATGTTAATATTCCTGTTGCAGGCACAAAACTTATACTGGTTAAGGTTTCTATGGCAGACTGTATGGCAGATAAGGGAACGGAAAGTGTACCTCCGCCATCTGTAATTTCTAAATTTCCTGCATTTATCTGAAAAGCAGTATTGTATTCGTTACTATTACTTAAATCTCCTGTATTATTTATGGTTGTACCTACAATGCTAATTCCTATACCAGCGACATAACCTCCAGCTGTTAAACTTGCTAAATCTACTGTTACTCCATTTCCATTTTCATAAGCTGTTAAAATAGTACCTGATAATACCAAACTATCAATATCAGTATCTATAGAGTCGGCTAAATTGGTTAAAAACGTATTATTATTTAAAAGACTATCCCCTAAATTGGTAATAAAAATAGGATTGCTTAATAAGGTATCTCCATAATTATAAATTATAGAAATAATCCCTGTAGTATCAAAAGGTAAATTAGCTAAATCAACACTTGCCGAACTTGTATTTTCATAAGCTGTTAAAGTGGTCCCTGATAATACCAAACTATCAATATCGGTATCAATAGAATCGGCTAAGTTGGTTAAAAACGTATTATTATTTAAAAGACTATCTCCTAGATTGGTAATAAAAATAGGGTTACTTAATAAGGTATCTCCATAATTATAAATTATAGAAATAATATCAGCTGTATCTATAGATGTATTTCCTATAATACTCCCTAAACTTGAAGCATTAATGTATCTAACTACTCCTGTTGTTGGATTTACTACCATAATTGCTGTATCTGCTACCGAAAAAGCTTGTAATCCATCTATTCTAATCGGATCGGTATTGGCTGTAATTGGTGTTATGTGTAAGGTGTTGGTAGGGTTTGTTTGCCCTACACCTACATTTTGAGCACTTACGTTTATTCCAATTAAGGAAACAATTACGGTAAGGATTACAATTTTTAATTTTTTCATTTTTCTTTTGGTTAGTTAAATATGTAATAATTTATGTTTAAAACAATCCTGTGTTAAAAACAGTTTAAAACGATGTCAACAAATTTCATATTTATTCGTAAAACTCCCTAAGAAAGGAGGAGACACTTAGTAAGGTGGGTGTTTCAGTTATTATTTGTGTAGTTTTAGTTATTATTTAAGTATTTCTACTGATTTTAACGCTAAGAATAAAACCCGCTATTACAAGGAGTGGTTATAGTATTTTTTGCAATAGGAATTATTGCTTGATAAATTTTGTGATAACCGTTTTTGTTTTAAGGTAAAAAACACCTTTTTTTAAACTATTAAGATTAGCGGTTATTACTTTAGTGTTTCTAATAAAAACTACTTTATCAGTAATGTTTTCACCTAAAACATTAAACAACAGTATTTGTTCGAGCTCTTCCTCTGTTGCTTTAATTGTAATTTGATTAATTGTAGGATTAGGATAAATAGCTACAGAAGGTTGATTCGTACTATTAAGATTAACCGATTCTATTTTAGAATAAGAAAATTTTCCATCAAAATCTGTTTGTTTTAAACGGTAATAGATTGTGTGGAAATTAGTACTGTTTAATTTTTCTAAATTATCTACAGTAAAATAAGCTAACATAGTATTACTATTTCCTGCACCATTAATCTTTTTTATTGGCTCAAAAAAAACAGCATCAACACTACGTTCAACAGTAAAATAATCATTATTAATTTCTGTAGCTGTTTGCCAATTTAGTTGAATGGTATTGTTTTTATTAATCGTAGCATCAAAATCAATTAACTCTATTGGTAAAGGTTGACCAACAAACCCAGCAGTAAATCTTAAATTATTTTGCAAGGCGGTAACTCCAGCAAATTGATATACGTTCCCTCCAACTAAGGTAGCTCCTGTAATTGGTGTTTCATCTGCAAATACACCATCATTATCAGTATCTACCAATAAGCGCAATTGCGATGTATTAATTGACACACCGGTTAAATCAAACCGAATATCAACAGCTCCTACATCAACGGGATTTCCTGAGTCATCAACTTCACTTGCCCTCCAGACTCTATTACTTCTAGATGTTATGGTTGCAGGAATATCTACAATTTCTGTTGGAAATAAAATTTGCCCATCATGCCCCCAAATACAATATTCATTATCATCTAAATCTTGAGGATTTAACATGGTAAAAACACCTGTACCTTGTGAATTACCATGAATTTCTGTAGCATCAAACCTTCCTATACCAGCAACATCAAAATCATAATCTCCGTTTCCAGGATCATCTTCATCGTAATAATCTGCTTTAAGAATAGGTATGTTAAATTTTGCTGATAAATAATTTTCGATTATCATTTTTTCTAAATCGGTAAGCTCTCTATCGAAAATTATTACTTCTGCAACATCTCCAATAAACGTATTCCCTCCCGAAGCACCTCCTAATTGTAACACTCCTGCACTTGTAAGTGGTAATTCTGTAGGAACTCCAGAACCAGAATAGCTCCCTTGATTTATAATTTTTTTGTAACCAGTAGTTGAACGCAATACGGTTATTATTTGTGCAGAGGCATTACTTCTTTCTCCATCAAAACCGTAAAACCCATCAACACCAACACTTGCACTACTATTGTGTACAACTTCTATTGAATTAGGCGCTGTTGACCTTATTGCCATTCCATCAGTAGCAACATCATCATACTCTAAAAACTTCTGATTTGCAGCATTAGCATACCCAACAATAAAAATGGTGTAGTTGTTTTTTCCTTGTAATAATGCAGAATTAACAGTTGATAAGGAGACCGTATTCGCTGCTGAAAACCTTACAATACCATGTCCGTTTAATGCATTAGAAAAATAAGTAATGGTAGGTATAAATATATTAGGCTGAGCTATATCTAATCCATTACCACTAAAATCGGACCACGTAGTAAAGGGATGTGAGAAGCTCGTAGTGTTAGGAATTGAAGGATACCAAACCTTAAGATTACTAGAGCCATCACGAATACCTATACCTCCAGGACCTGTTTGTGAAAACAAATAATAAGGAAAAATAAGAAGAAATAATAAAAATCTCATAATACATTATTTAAGTACATCAACAAAAATATTAAAGGAAACAATAAGGCTTAACAGGTTAGGCGTCACACTTATTAAAGCATTAGTTTTAGTGATTATTTAGCTGTTTTTAGTGATTATTTAGCCCCTTTTTTAAGTTTTATTGTAAAAACTCCCGTTTTATTCTGTTTACTTTTGTATAAATTTATGAGTATAAATACATTAATTATCAGAGTCGGTTTACCCTATTTCGTATTGTTTTCAGGCTTAATAAATACTGTTTTTGCTCAAAACTACCCGATTATTTTTAATGAAAAATCAGGACTTCCTAGTAATCATGCCTATGATTGCACACAAGATAAAACAGGTAAAATTTGGATAACTACAGATAATGGCATTTCAGCTTATGATGGATATAATTTTAAAAATTACAACCTTTCTGATGGGCTACCCACCCTACTTTCATGGGGTTTAACTACAGATAGCAAAGGCCGAATTTGGCTAAACAACAGGCAAACCCCCTTTAGCTATATTTATAATGACAGTATTTATAAAGTAGGCAAATCATACAGTAATGTTTTTTGTACAGGTATCTACGAAGACCTTGAGGGTAACATTTATATTTCTTCCTTACCTTCTAATAAAACACACAAAATAGATGCTAATAATAAAGTGATAGAAATAGATTCTGTGCTTTTAGGTATTAATACCCAAAATGAAAAAATCTGGTTTAATCATCAAGTAATACTCAATAAAAAATATTACATCCTAAAGCAAAAGTTTGTTACTGACTATGTAATATTCTATTGTACAGAACAACATACAGGTATCAATTATTTAATAATAGAAAATACAATTACTCATAAAAAATTTAAATTAAATACAGAAATTATTAAAGGAAGACTAATTCATTTTGAATGGTTTGAAGCAGACAAAATAAGTATAAGTGCCAAAAATAAATTTTACATACTTGACCTCTCTACCGAAAAATTAACCCCTTTTTTAAATACTTACTCTTCAATTTTTAAAAACCCAGCACTTATCTACAAAGATGAAAACAACAATTTATGGATACCTGATTTAAAAAAAGGAATTGTGTTTATGCAAAATCTTCCTCAAAAAATTTCTTACACTTCTCTTAACTTAAAAGAAGAAGAGATTACATCTGTTTCACAGAAAAAAAACCATTCTATCGAACTAACAAGTAATCTATCAACTATCATTGAATTAAAAAACAAGACAGAGCCAACTAAAAGCAACATTACCCCTAAAAAACTCAACCATTTTATTGGAAAATACTATAACAAATTATTTATGGTATATGATAATTTTATTTATATAGTAGATAGTTCTTATTTATTTGATAAAAAAAAATTATCTAAAATATTAAAAAAAGAACCTCCTTTTTATGGGAAATTGAAAAAAGGAATTAACTACAAAATTCATTTTGGTTCTTACAAAAGCCATTTTTGGGAAAAAGAGACCATCTATTTAAACTCAAACGATGGAATTTATTCTCTTTCTTTAAAAAACAATTCGTTAACTATAGAAAAAATATATAGTGGTTACGCTTTTAGCACAACAACTTCTGAAAAATGGATTTATATAGGAACAAATAATGGCCTATCAAGAATAAGCAAAAAGACTAAGAAGATTGAAACTTTATACTCAGGAGAAGCAATTACAACCATAATTAATTCTAATAGTAAAATTATATCTAGACTTATTAATGGAGATATATTAGTAACAGAACCTTCTACTCCAAATATAATTAAAAAACATTCTCACCTTCAATACTTAAATAAAATTCAATTAGTAAATGATGAAATTTGGGGGTTAAGTGATAATAAAATAGAACAGTTTAGCGCTAATAGTTTAAAGCCTATTTTTGAATTAAGTAATTATGATGGAATTAATTCACTCCACAAAATTAGTCTTAACAAAATAGATAAAACCTATTACCTTATATGCAATAAAGGGTTTTATATTTTTGATAAAACTGCAATTAAAACCCCTCTTAGCTATAATAAAAAACACTTTAAAATAAAGAGTATCTCTATTAATAATAAACTGGAAAATAAAGTTTCTAATATCTTATTAAATAATGATGAAAATTTTATCAGAATACAACTTGAAGCATTTAATTAT
>JAESTF010000157.1 GCA_016763795.1 Flavobacteriales bacterium | reverse complement strand
CCCTCCCTCAGAACTTCCTATTTCCAACACATTATCATTTTTTTTAGGAGTATAAATATCATTTAAAAAAGGAATTATAGAATCTCTTGAATTCAAGTATTGAATTTCAAAATATTTTGGTTTATCAGAGAATAACTTGCCCATAAAATGCAATTAATACTGCGAATATATGATTTTAACACAATTTTATTGAGTATCATTTCTATTTTAATAAGCTTAATATTAATAAGAGATATTTTTTGTTTTAAATTATTAATTTAGTCGCTTCTCGATAGATTAAAAAAAATAGATTAAAGATGGCTAAAAAAGGTAAAAAAGAAACACAAGTTGTTGATTCTCAAAAAGAGGTTAAGAACGGTTCATTTTCATTAAATAATTTAAGTAATCTTTATTTATGGCTGTTTACACTCATTTTAGCGATAGTGTATTTTACTTTCTCTACGTTTTCTGATGGGTTTTATATGCATGATGAACCAATGTATTATGTGTATGCTAAAGATTTCTTTAAAGATCCAATATCTGCTTTTAAAGGGTTTCAGAGGATAGCTTACGTGATTTTTTTAGCACTTCCAAGTTTTGGAGGATTTACGTTCTTAAATTTTTTCAATAGTGTTTTAGGTGCAATATCGGTGATGTATTCCTATAAAATAATTCAAAAATTAGGAGGGAAAAACTCATTTTTAATATTTTTATTCTTAGGTCTACAGCCTTTGTGGTTTATGCTGGTATTTAGAAACCTATCTGAATTCTTGGCTGCATTTTTATTAATAATGACACTGTGGAATCATTTAAATAAAAGATATATTTATGCTGCCTTATTATTGTCTTATGTAGCTTTTACAAGAATTGAATACCATACCATATTAGGACTTTATTTTATTTTATTGGTAGTAAAAAAACAATGGATACCTGCATTATTAACTGGAACATTTACATTACTACATAACTTTTTAGGATTTTTAATGACTGATGATTTGTTGTATCTGCCATATAAGGTGTTGGACTATTCAGAAAGAGTATCAGGATCTTATCCAAAACGAGGGTTTGATCATTATTTTAATATGTCAAATGTTATTTTCGGAGGTGTAACTTTAACCTTGTTTATCACATATTTGGGGAACAAAATAATTTATAGAAAGAAACCAGTTTGGATTATTACTATTTGTGCTTTGTTTCTTTTGTTTTTTAATTGTCTTATTAATTGGCAATCTGTAGAGATTGGAGCAGGAAATGCAGGGAACTTAAGATACATGATTCCTATTTTACCTTTGGTTGGAATTTTAGCAGTATTAAGTGTTGATGATATTGTTAAATTTCAAAGAAAATATTTGATGCTTATCTTTTTGGTCCCTTTTCTAGTACTTGTTGGAGTGTTTTTGACATATGACCATAATTTTATGAGTCTTTTATCTGAAGGAGAGCGTTATTGGTTACCATTAATTTTTATGACTGCTGTTACGGTATTGATTATTATGCCTTTAAAGAGAAAACATTATGTTGTAGCTTTTTCATTACTATCACTTATTTTGGTTATTTCAGGTTCAAGAACTTTTGAATTAGATAATGAAGATACTACTATGAAAAAAGCTGGTAGATGGTATACGAAACATATAGAACAATATGGAAATGGAGAAAGTGCTCTTTTTACAGAGAATTCAAGGGTTGCTTGTAGTCATATTTTGTTTTACCATTTTACAGATAAAGGAAAAATGGATTTTATAAATCCTCCTATAATTGATTTTACGAAAGAGGATACGGACGGTATGAAAGTGGGTGATTTGGTTGTGTGGGAGTCTCATTATGCATATAAACCGACACTAAGGCCTACTAGCCAGACTTATGATTTTTATGATAAGAGCCCGAATTTCGAAAAAATTCAATACTATCAATCTAAAGATAAACGATTTTTAGTGGCATTTTTTAGGAAAATAAAAATGTAGTACAGTTTTTAAGAAGAGTGCGCATTTATTTTGTGATTCTAAAAGTAGTTAGTTTGTTTTTATGAACACTTATTAATTAGTAACTTTTAACGTTTATCCTACTTCAATAATAACAAGTTAATCATATATTTGCCGAATGTTAAAAAAGTGGAGTTTTCTTATTGTTATCATTGCTGTAGTTTCTGCAAGTTGTAGTAAGTACCAAAAATTACTTAAAAGTTCAGATATGGATTTGAAGTATGAAGCAGCTATTGCATATTATGATGATGAGAAGTACGAAAAAGCGATGGCTTTATTCGAAGAGTTAATCCCTTTGTTTAGAGGGACAGACAGAGCTGAAAAAGTCTATTATTGTTATACTTATTGTAATTTCCAATTAAGCTTACTTTATTCGGCAGCATATCATTTTAAAAAATTTTCAACAACATATCCGTTGAGCGATCATGCAGAAGAAACATTGTTTATGTATGCGTACTCTAATTATCTTTTATCTCCAATACCTACGTTAGATGCATCTGAAACTAATAATGGGATTGACGCATTACAGTTTTTTATTAATACCTATCCAGAGCACGAACTAGTCGATTCTAGTAATGTTTTAATGGACAAGCTAAGAAATAAACTAGAAGAGAAGTCGTACTTAAATTCAAAACAGTATTTTAAAATATTTAAATATAAAGCTGCAATTATCTCTATTAACAATACTCTGATTGATTATCCTGAAACAGAATATCGAGAAGAATTGATCTTTTTAATACTTAAATCAAACTTTTTATTATCAGAAAATAGTGTAAAGAAAAAAAAGTTGGAAAGAATTAACAATACTATTGATGCTTATTATACCTTTGTAGATTCTTATAAGGAAAGTAAGTACTTAAAAGAGGCACAAACTATCTTTACGAAAGTGAGTGAAATGAGAAACGATTTTAAATTAAAAAATTCATAAAAGATGAACTTTAAAAACACAAATGCTGCACAGTCCACTATTACAAGAAATATGGATGAAATTGAAGAAGTTACGGGTAACATATACGAATCATGTGTTGTTGTATCTAAAAGGTCAGATCAATTAGCGGTAGATTTAAAAGAAGAGTTAATTGGGAAATTAAACGAGTTTGCATCTACAACAGATAATCTTGAAGAAATTTTTGAAAATAGAGAGCAAATTGAAATTTCAAGGTTTTATGAAAGGCTTCCTAAGACGAATGCAATCGCACTGAAAGAATTTTTAGAGGATAAGGTTTATTTTAGAATGCCTTCAGAAGACGCAGGAGAATAATATTAGCAAAATGTTTAGCGGAAAAAACATCCTCCTTGGAATAACAGGAGGAATTGCAGCCTACAAAACCGCAAACTTAGTTAGGCTATTCAAAAAATCGGGAGCCAACGTTCAAGTTGTAATGACTCCTGATTCTAAAGAATTTATTACACCTTTAACATTATCTACGTTATCAGAAAATCCTGTATATTCAGTATTTTCTGATGATGGAACTGGAGAATGGAATAACCATGTTGAGCTCGGGTTGTGGGCAGACTTATTTTTAATTGCACCTGCAACAGCTAATACCATTGGTAAAATGGCAAATGGAATTTGCGACAATTTATTAATGGCTACCTATCTTTCGGCTAAATGCCCTGTATTTTTTGCTCCTGCAATGGATTTGGATATGTATACACATTCTACTACTACCCAAAATATTCAACAATTAATAGTGAATGGAGATATAATTATCGATGCTAAAACTGGAGAATTAGCGAGTGGGTTGGTTGGTAAAGGAAGAATGGAGGAACCCGAAAATATATTTAACTTTATTAATGAATACCTTAAAGATGGACTTCCTTTATCTGGTAAGAAGGTGTTAATTACTGCTGGACCAACTTATGAGCAAATTGATCCGGTTCGATTTATTGGCAATAACTCTTCAGGTAAAATGGGATATGAGTTAGCCGAAAAAGCAATAAGATTAGGCGCTTCAGTTACACTAGTTTCTGGGCCAACCCATATAGAAGCGAATACTACTATAAAAAAAATAGAGGTTAGATCGGCAAGTGAGATGTATGACAGAGTTCATGAAAACTGCAACGAAGCAGATATTATCATCGTGGCAGCAGCGGTTGCTGATTATACACCAGAAACCCCATCAGAAAATAAGTTAAAAAAAACAGATAATAATTTACAGATTCATTTAAAGCCGACTAAAGATATACTTGCATCTGTTGGAGAATTAAAAAAAGACAAGCAGCTATTGGTTGGCTTTGCTTTAGAAACAGATAATGAAGAAGAAAATGCGAAAAGAAAATTGGTGCGTAAAAATTTAGATTTTATTGTACTTAATTCATTGAGCAATAAAGGCGCAGGATTTGGATATGATACAAATCAAATAACGATAATTGATAAAAGCAATAAAGTTAAAAATTATGAGTTAAAATCTAAATCAGAAGTAGCAGTAGATATTTTTAATAAAATCATATCTTTACTAAAATAGAATGAATAGATTAGTTCGCATATTAATTGTAATTTTTTTAAGTGTATTAAGTTTTAATGTTAACGCACAAGAGCTTAATTGCAATGTTCAAATTAATTCATCTCAAATTCAAGGTTCTGATAAAAGTGTTTTTGATGCAATGCAAAAATCTATTTTTGAGTTTATGAATTCACGAGTTTGGACTAATAATGTATATAAAAATAGTGAACGAATAGAGTGCACAGTAATGATTAATATTACACAGCAAGTTTCTAATAATTCATTTAAAGCAACCATTCAAATACAATCTAGGAGACCTGTTTACAATACTTCTTATTATACAACAACTTTAAATCATATAGATAAGGAACTTGAGTTTGTTTTTAATGAATTTGATCCATTAGATTATTCTGAGAGTAATTTTATTGACAATTTAACCTCTGTATTGGCTTTTTATGCAAATATTATAATTGCCTTAGATTATGATTCTTTCTCATTAAAAGGTGGAACAAGATATTTTCAAAAGGCACAAACAATTGTAAGTAATGCTCAAGGTGCAAAAGAACCAGGATGGAAAGCCTTTGAAGGAGAAAGAAACAGATATTGGTTTGTAACAAATATGCTACATAAAAATTATGAAAACTTACGAGAATGTTTTTATAAATATCATAGATTAGGGTTTGATGTTATGGCAAAGAATGTAGAATCAGGAAGAGCGGTTGTATTAACGTCTTTAAGATTATTAGAGCAAGTTTATGATCGGAAGCCTGGAAACTTTCAATTACAAATGTTTTTTAATGCAAAATCCAATGAAATTGTAGATTTATTTGTAGAATCGCTAACAAAAGAAAAGGCAGCTATCACGAATCTATTAAACAAGATAGATGCAACTAACCTTAGTAAGTACGATAAAATTATCAAAGGAAAATAAATGTTAACCCATTTATCAATAACTAACTACGCTATAATAGAGCATCTTGAACTTAAAATTGAGGGTGGGTTTACTGTTATTACAGGAGAGACTGGAGCAGGTAAGTCTATTCTTCTAGGAGCGCTTTCACTTATTTTAGGGCAAAGATCAGACACTTCTGTTCTTAATATTAAAGATAAAAAATGTATTATAGAGGGAGAATTTGATATAGACCAAAAATTATATATTGATTTTTTTGAGGACAACGAACTTGACCAGGAACAGCCAACTATAATAAGAAGAGAAATAAACCCAAAAGGTAAGAGTAGAGCATTTATCAATGATACACCTGTTAGTTTGTCTGTTCTTAAAGAATTAACTTCTCAATTAATTGATATTCATTCCCAGCACCAAACCTTAAAAATACAAGAGAATAAATTTCAAATTAACGTTGTTGATGCTTTTGCAGGAATAAGTAAATTGTTGTTTTCTTACAAAGAAAAATATTTATCTTACGTTGAATGTAAAAAGCAATTTAAAGAATTAACTGAAGTTGCAAAAAAGTCAAAAGCAGATGTAGATTATATTTCATTTCAAGCAAATGAAATAAACACTTTGCAATTAAAATTTGGTGAGAAAGAAAAGATAGAAGCAGAGCTTGAAATAATAAATAATGCAGAAGAAATTAAATCTGTATTAGAAAATTCAGAAAACCTGCTAATTAATTCAGATCAAAACATATTATCTGAATTAAAAAATATCACTACTTTATTTGAAAGGATTAAAAGTTGCTCTTCTAACTATAATTTACTTTATAAAAGGTTACAAAGTCTAACTATTGAATTAGAGGATATTACATCTGAGATAGAGAATAGTAATACCGATTTAAATTTTAATTCTGAAAATGCTGCGTATTTGAATGAGCGTTTAAGTAGTATTTTTTCTATTGAGCAAAAACACAATATTTCATCTACAAAAGAGATATTAGAATTATTAGAAACATTAAATAGTCAATTATTAGAAACCAATTCTTATGAAGATAGACTAAAATTGCTAGCTAAAGAATTAGAAGAACAAAAAACAGAATTGTTTTTGTTGGCAAATAAAATATCAAAAAAGCGAATCAATAATTTTAAAGGTTTATCTGCTAAAATTATGAACCGTGTTAGCCAATTAGGAATGGAAGATGCTTCTTTTCAAATTAAGCACAAGACTCTTGAAGAATTTACTGATACAGGTATTGATGAAATAAAATTTTTATTCTCTTCAAACAAAGGAGTTGCGCCATTAGAATTAAATAAAGCTGCTTCAGGAGGAGAATTATCTCGTTTAATGTTAACCATTAAATCGATTTTAGCGGATAATATTAATTTATCATCAATAATTTTTGATGAAATTGATACAGGAGTTTCTGGCGATATAGCTGATAAGATGGCTATAATAATGAAGGAAATGAGTAGTAATATGCAAGTTATTTCGATTACACATTTACCTCAAGTTGCAGCAAGAGGGGATAATCATTTTAAAATTTATAAAGAGAACCTTAAAGATAAAACACTTACTTCAGTAATATCCTTAAATAAAGCCGAAAGAATAGAAGAGTTAGCAAAAATGCTTAGCGGAGAAAAAATGAGTGTTGCAGCAAAAGAAAATGCAAAAAATCTACTAGAAAATTAAGTAATACCTTTATTATTCTGCTATATTTGTGGTTCTAGTAAAAATAAAAATAAATATGTCATATAATTTATTGAAAGGTAAAAAAGGAATCATTTTTGGAGCATTAAATGAGGCTTCAATAGCGTGGAAAGTTGCAGAAGTAGCCCATGAAGAAGGAGCTGAATTTATCTTGACAAATGCACCTGTTGCTTTAAGAATGGGAGAGTTAAACAAATTAGCGGAGGCTACTGGTTCTGAGATTGTTGCGGCAGATGTGACTTCTATGGAAGATTTAGAGAATTTGTTTACTATTGCTGAAAAGAAATTTGGAAAGTTAGATTTTATTTTACATTCTATAGGAATGTCTATTAATGTGCGTAAAAAAATAGAATATACAGATGCTAACTATGATTTTTATCATAAAGCAATGGATATTTCGGCTATGTCATTTCATCGAGTAATGAAAATTGCTAAGCAAAAAGATATAATGAACGAGTGGGGCTCTATTTTAGCATTATCTTTTATTGCTGCTCAAATGGCTATTCCTGGTTATAATGATATGTCAGATGCAAAAGCGCTGTTAGAGTCTATAGCAAGAACGTTTGGGTATTATTATGGTAAAGATAAAAAAGTAAGAGTAAATACAATTTCTCAATCGCCAACTAAAACAACAGCAGGAGGTGGTATTAAAGGGTTTGGTGCATTGTATGAATATGCAGATAAAAACTCACCATTAGGAAATGCTCCAGCAATTGATTGTGCTAATTATTGTGTAATGATGTTCTCGGATTTGACAAAATATATTACCATGCAAAATTTATTTCATGATGGAGGTTTCTCTACTACAGGATTAACTGAGGAAATTATGGGTGAATTATAAAAAACTATTTCTTTAAGATAAAAAAAGCTTCATTAAATTTAATGAAGCTTTTTTTTATGTTTTATATTTAGTAGGTTAATCTTCCTTTTTAGGCTCAGAATCTTCTTTCTTTTTCTTTGGATTTTTAATGGAAAAGATTAACTCTTCTGTAACATCATCAAACGTAACATTGATGATGCTACCCTCAACAACTTTAGATTGAATAATTTCTTCTGCTAAAGGATCTTCTAAATATTTTTGGATGGCTCTTTTTAATGGTCTTGCACCATACGCAGAATCATAACCTTTATCGGCAATATAATCTTTTGCTTCTTGTGTTAAGTTAATGTAGTAGCCAAGTTCTTCAATTCTACCAAAAAGGCTTTTTAATTCAATGTCAATAATTTTATGAATATCATCTTTTTCTAAAGAATTAAAAATAACAACATCATCAATTCTATTTAAGAACTCTGGAGCAAATGCTTTTTTTAATGCATTTTGAATAACACTAGCAGCGCGACCATCTGAAGCTTTTTGTTTAGCAGAAGTTGAAAACCCAACACCT
>JAESTF010000156.1 GCA_016763795.1 Flavobacteriales bacterium | reverse complement strand
TTGATCTTGCAGGAATTGATACTGTCTTCTTTCTGACCGAACTAAAATACAATGCCATCAGCTCATCAATTATTCGTGAAATCTTGATTCAAAGAAATCTAGTCTTTATATAAAACAGAATCTTTTGCTCTATGACGACTATCCTGCTAAAATAAATTTAGAGCAATTTAATTATATTACAACCATCAACAACTACGCCTTAAGCTGCGCAGGAGTGGGGAATTATGAAATGGCAGATTATTATTTCTCAAAAATAGAGCGTGTTTCCCCAACGACAAACCAAGTTGAAGTTAAAATATTTGAATACTTATCTGCAAACCGATTAGATATATATCTTCGATCTGCCACCTTAGATAAGTCTTTATTACTCGTGAAAGATATTGAGTCTGGCTTAAAAAAATATGGAAAAAAAATTAGTGAATTATTTAAAATAGTGATGTACAGTAATTTATGCTATTTATTTTTTGCTACAAAAAACTATAAAAATGCTTTAGCTTATAACAATTTAATTCTTGATAAAGAAACTACTATCTACAGATCAGATATTTTTAGGTTTGCCAGAATTATGAACTTACTAATTCATTATGAATTAGGGAATAAACTAAATATCGACTATTTTTATGAAGCTACTGAACGGTTTATAAACAGACAAATTAATATTTACGCTTTTGAGAGATGGTTTTTATCTTTTTTTAAAGCGCTGATATCCATTAAAGAGAAAAATAAAAACACTCTTTTTAAAGAAAAAGAGATCGAATTAATAGGTGTGTTAAACAATAAAAATGAGAGAAAAATTATCAGTCATTTCAATATATTAGCATGGATTCGAACAAAACATGAGTCTATTTCTTTTGAAAATGCTATTAAAGATTATTTAGAAAATAGCTTTGAGGACTACGGCAAAAAAAGAAAGAAACAATAAATTACCTTTCTAACAGGTATAAATACCCTAAAAAACACAAAAAAAACACCCTGAAAGGTAAGTAATAAAGAAAATACCTTTTTATAAAGTAATAGTGTATCTTATCATTGTATTATGAATTAATTCATAATATGATGATTAGACTACTACTACCTTTCTTTTTAGCACTCCTTTTTTCTATCAACACCTATTCTCAAGTTAATGAAAAAAAACGTGCTACTTTTTGGCATTTTGGCAATCAAGCTGCAGTAGATTTTACTTGTTTACCTACTAGTTTTACAGGGAGTCCTATGAATGCTTTTGAGGGTTCTGCCTCTATAAGTGATACGAATGGTATTCTTCAATTTTATAGCGAAGGCACAACTGTTTGGGACAGAAACAACAATGTAATGTCTAACGGAACAGGGTTGCTAGGAAATGCATCTTCTGCTCAGCCTGCAGTTATAACACCTCACCCCGGCAATTCAAATCGTTATTTTCTTTTTACCACCGATGCCATTTGGGAAAACAATGGTGTAAATGGTTTGCAATGGCATGAAATCGATATGACGTTGAATGGTGGCTTAGGTGATGTAGTTAATAAGAACAACCAACTCATTGATAGGGTACAAGAAAAATTGGTTGCTGTTAGAAATGCAACATCCACTGGTTATTGGGTGGTGATACATAAATCTGATCCATCTTCTACATCTGCAGGAAATGTTGGAACCAACATTTATCATGCTTATGAAGTAACAGCTGCGGGGGTAAATCCTGTTCCTGTAATTTCAAGTACAGGGCCTGCAGTTACGTGGCAATCCTATGGAATGTCTATGTCTCCCCAAGGAGATGTTATGGTAAATATTCATCCAGATTTAAATGTATATGATTTTGATAATTCTACAGGTATACTTACACATAGATGGGCAGCAACATTAAGTCCATTTCTTGGAGTTTTTGAATTTTCACCTGATGGAAACTTGTTATATGGTTGTAGGAGTAGTGAAATATTTCAAATGGATTTAAATGCAGCTAATGTAGCAGCTTTTCAAGCTTCTCAAACTCAAATATCTACTACAGGAGAAAATATGAAAACCTTACAGTTAGCTCCAGATTGTAAATTATATGCAGTTTCTTCAAATTCACCAACATTACATAGAATAGACAACCCTAATGTGCAAGGAGTTGGTTGTGGGTTTACGACCAATGCAATTCCTTTAGTTTCTGGTTCAGCAAGTTTTGCATTAACTAATTTTTGTTCTTCATTTTTTGAATTTCCTTGTGGTAATAGGTTAGATTATGATTTATCTGCAACTAATGCAAGTTGTGTAAATGATGGAACAATAAGTGTTATTAATTTAACAGGAACGGCTCCATTTGTTTTTTCATGGTCAACAGGAGATACTACTCAAAGTATTTCAAATTTAAGTGGTGGAATGTATGCTGTAACTGTTTCAGATGCAAGTGGGTGTAATATTACAGATAGTGTTTTTGTTGGTCAGCCACAAACAGTTGTAATAGATAATTCAACAATAACAACTACAAGTACTTGTAGTTCTTCTGATGGAGCTATCGATATTACGACTTCAATAGGCGGTTTTGGCACACTAGATACTTTACTTATTGATGGGTTTGAAACAGACGGTCAAATTACTAGATATACAGCTAATCCGTATCCTGGAAACACCAGTACTTCTTATTTTTTTATGAGAGGAGATGATGCTTCTATTAATTTTACTACCAACCCTATTAACGAGGAAGGTACTTTTTATTTTGGAGCGAGAAGAACAGGATTTAATATTATTCCAACCATCTGTGATCTAACCTTTAATCCAACAATTGTTACTGGTTACTCAGGATTAGAAATGTGTGTATTATTAGCATTAGGAAGAAATAATATGAGTGTCGATGCTAATACAAGCATTACTTTAGAATACAACATTGATGGAACTGGTTGGAATACCTTAATGGATTTTAGACAGCCAGCAGCAAACCCTTTTGCAGGAAAAAATTTATCAGAAGATACTGATGGAGATGGTATAGGAGATGGTATCGCATTATCAACAACCTTTCAAGATTTTTGTTATCCAATTCCAACAACAGGGAATTCTATTGAATTACGAATAACCACTAATGCTAGCGGGTCTAGTTTACGACAAACAGCGTTCGATTATGTAAGATTAAAAGGAGCACCTCCATTTACTTATTCTTATTTATGGTCAAATGGAGATACTACTCAGGATATTAGCAATTTAATTGCTGGAAATTATTGGGTTCAAATTACAGGGTCAGGAGGTTGTATTATTACAGATACATTTACGGTAACATCTCCTTGTACTGTTCCTGTTTTAGAAGCTTCATTCAATTTATCGTCCACTACAGTATGTATAGGGAATTCTATCACTTTTACAGATGCTTCTACTGGAAATAATGTATTTGGTTGGAATTGGATTTTTAATGGCGGGACACCAGCCTCATCCAATACACAAGGATCTCATACTATTACATTCAATACTGCAAGCACCTATAATATTGTTTTACAAGCAACTGATTCTTCAGGAACAGATGATACAACTATAGTAATTACCGTACTACCAAACACTATTGGAACAACTACTACAAGTATCTGTCAAGGTGATAGCACCCTATTAGGAGGTATTTACCAAACAGTAGCTGGGACATATATTGACACACTAGCATCTACAAATGGTTGCGATAGTATCTTAACAACTACTCTAACTATTGATCCAGTAGAAAACGCTACATTTAACTATTCTTTACCTAGTTATTGTCAATCAGAACCTAATCAAACAACAACTATAACAGGAACAACTGGAGGTACTTTCTCCAGTTCTCCAGCTGGCTTATCAATCAATGGAACAACAGGAGAAATTGATTTAGGATTAAGTACTCCAGGAACTTATGGAGTGCTATACACTACTCCTGGATCTAGCTGTCAAGATACCTTAACTGTTTTTGTAACAATTACAACAACAGAAGATGCAACATTTAATTATTCTAGTATTAACTATTGTCAAAATGATACGAATCCCACACCTAATATTGTTGGTACTATAGGAGGGATTTTTACCAGCTCACCAGTTGGACTAAGCATCAATGGGTCCAGTGGAATAATCGATTTAAATACATCTACACCCGGAAATTACGGAGTGCTTTATACAACACCAAGTTCAAGTTGTCAAGATACACTTACCTTCTTTATAACTATTGACCCTAGTGAAGATGCCACCTTTAATTATTCTTCAACAACTTATTGTCAAAGTGACCCAGATCCTACAGTAAACATTACCGGAACAACTGGAGGTACTTTTACCAGTTTGCCAGTTGGATTATCTATTAATAGTGGAAATGGAACAATTGATTTGAATACTTCTATGCCTGGAACATACGGCATATTATATACCACGTCAGGAGTTAGTTGTCCAGATACCCTTACTCTTTTTATAACGGTTATTACTGCAGAAGATGCCACATTTAGTTACACAAATACTAGTTATTGTCAAAACAATCCTAACCCTAATCCAATAATTACCGGAACACCCGGAGGTACCTTTACAAGCTCACCTGTTGGTCTAAGCATTAATGGAACATCAGGAGCCATTAATTTAGCAACATCTACACCTGGAACCTATGGAGTTCTTTACGTAACTCCAAACACGAACTGTAAAGACACACTAACTGTATTTGTTACAGTTAACGCAAACGATAATGCTGCATTTAACTATAATACCACTAGTTTTTGTGTTACTGATACTAATCCTATTGCAACAATTATAGGAACTAGCGGTGGAATATTTACTATTGACAACGGTGGGATTATAAATACAAATACTGGAGAAATAAACATTTTAGGGTCTGGTGGGGGAACATTTAATGTTACCTATGCAACAAATGGTACCTGTCCAGACAACGCCTCAGTTATAATTATCATTAATAATGTTTCCGATGCTAGCATTACAGCAGTTGGTAATTACTGTACTGGAGACGCTGCATTTAATTTAATTGCCGCAAATTCTGGAGGAACATGGTCAGGGAATGGTATTACAAATACATCAACAGGCACATTTAACCCAAACTCTGCTGGATCAGGAACTCATCAAATTATTTATACTATCTCTGGAAACTGTGGTAGCGCAGATACTATTAATATAAATACAAGTACAAACCCTAACATTACATTAACTATTGAAGATGACAACTGTTTTAGTAAAAATGGAAGTTTAGTAGCGGTAGTTACAGGTGGTGCTTCTCCTTATTCTTATAATTGGGATAATGGCGAAAACACCCCTGTAATTACTAACCTCCCTTCCGGTAGTTATACTCTAATTGTAAGTGATTCTCTCGGATGCTCTTCATCTACTTTTGGGTCGGTAGCCGACCTAAACAACAACTGCGATTTTCATATTTTCTTGCCCAATATTTTCTCTCCTAACGGAGACGGCCATAATGATCTATTTATAATTAGAGGCGAGGGTATTCAATCTGTTTCTCTTGTTGTTTATAGTCGTTGGGGTGAAAAAATTTTTGAAACCAATGATGTTGAAATTGGTTGGGATGGCACATTTAAGGATGACCCAATGAACGCTGCTGTATTTGTCTATTACTTAAATGCAACCATGATTAATAATGAAACAATTGAACAACAGGGAAATGTAACTCTTATTCGATAAATCATAAAACGCTACTACTATGAACCGAATTATCATCTTACTATTAACATGTCTTTCACTAACTCAGTTAAGAGGACAAGACATTCATTTCTCTCAGTTTTTTAACACTCCCTTAATTATTAACCCAGCTTTAACTGGTGTTTTTGGGGGAGATCAACGTGCTATGATATTATATCGTAATCAATGGTCATCAATAGCTACACCATATAAAACTTATGGTGCTTCTTTTGACATGAGAATGTTAGACAAACGAAATAGTAACTTCTCTTTAGGAACTGGACTTGGGGTATATAAAGACATAGCTGGAGATTCTGAATATGGAATTACCAATGTTGTTTTGTCCTTAAGTGGAATTATACAACTTGATAAAAAACAACATCTTACCATTGGAATCCAAGGTGGTTTTGAACAACGGAGTATAAATAATACCGCTCTAATTTGGGATAGCCAATATGATGGTTCAAGTTATAACCCTTCTTTATCTTCGCACGAAACTACCAACTATAATCAAGGGATAAGTAATGGAGACTTGAATGTTGGATTAGCTTGGGTCTATTCTAAATCACAAAAATCTATTGTAGCTAATGATGTTTTCTCTTTAAAATTAGGAGGTGTTTATCAACACCTTACACAACAAAGTTTAGATTATGGTGGAGGTCTAGATAAGCTATATGGTAAAATGTCATTTCATGGAGAGAGTAATATCAGTATCAAATCTACCAATACATCATTTAAACCAAGTTTTATCTATCAGAAACAAGGACCATCACAAGAAGTTTTAGTTGGAACTTTAATTAGATATGCCTTTGGACATGACTCTAAATATACAGGATTAATGAATCAAACAGCATTATTTGTAGGGATTCATACTCGTTTAGGTGATGCTTTTATCCCTTCTATTGGTTATGAAATAGCAAATTGGAAATTAACTTTTAGCTATGATGCTAATGTGTCAAAATTAGCTTCTACAAGTAATGGTGTAGGAGGTTTTGAAATATCCTTGATATTTATTAACCCAAACCCTTTTACTTACGGAAAAGGTAATAGTGCTAGATTTAACTAATTCTATTTTGAAAAAAATCCACCTATATATAACATCAACCTTATTTGGTCTTTTATTTTTAATAAGCCATCCTTATTCTGGACAAAATTGTTCTGGATTAAATGTAGTTGGTTCTTTTTTTGATTTATCATCAAACCCAGCGCCTAATTACGCAACAGCTCTATCTAATGGAGAATGTTATACTTTCTCTCCTCCTTATCCATCTCAGGTTTGTTTTGAATATATGGTTCCTTTTTCTGATACAGTAAGAGCAACCTTTCATATGGCAGCATGTGGGTCTTTATCATCAATTGGAAATGGAACTTACTCAGCGGGATGTAGTGGAACAGCATCTACTAATGCTACTTTTACAGGGCAATCAACATACGATGCTAATTGCAATTTAATTGGCAATTACATAGCTGCAGGATATTGTTCTGGAGCTGTTTCTGGTGATATTCTTACTGTCTGCTTTGATTTAAACACTTCCTCAATATGTGATCCTATCACTATTTGTCCATTATTGTTTTGTAACACAAGTATCTGTTCAACAGCATTACCTATAGAATTATTAAATTTTGATGCAATTTGTACCGAAAATAAAACAATATTAAATTGGACTACAAGTTCAGAAATTAACAACAGCTATTTTAGTATTGAACGCTCTTCTGATGGATATAACTTTAATGAAATAGCAACTATAAACGGAGCTGGGAATAGTAATATAATAATTCATTACTCTTTCACTGATGATAATAATACCAGCTCTATTTTTTATTACCGATTAAAACAAACAGACTTTGATGGTAATTTTAGTTTTTCAAAAATTATCTCAATTAATTGTTTTACAGATAATTTTAACATTTATCCTAACCCCACTAATAACGTTCTAAATATTGATTTTCTAAATTCAAGTTCTATTGATAAAATAATAATTTTTAACGCTATAGGACAAATAATAGATATATTTCAAATAAATTCTTCAACAAAGCAGATTGATATCAGTAAATATGCTAATGGGTTTTACCAAATTCATTTTTTTAGTGAAAATCAATCTATAATCTCTAAAAAAATCATTAAAAAATGAGCTACTTTAAAAATATAACTATACTTCTCTTTTTTGTGTTAAGCTCTAAATTCGTAAATTCACAATGTTGTGGAAATGGGATTTGTGAACCAGGAGAAACTGCTATTAACTGTCCTTACGATTGTGCTACCTCATCATTTAATTGTCCTAACACCATTGGTTCTTTTTTTAGCTCTCCTACTTGGCCGATCAATTCAAGTACAGCACAAACAAATGGGTGGTGCTATACGTTAACACCTCCATATCCTTCTCAAGTTTGTTTTGAATATATAGTGCCAAATGTTGGAGATAGTGCTTCTGTTTCTTTTGTAATAAATGCTTGTGGTGGTTCATCAATTAATCAAGCAAATTACCCTCCTAATGGGGGGTGTAATAACGCAGGCTTTTCAAGTGGATCACTTTCGGGCGCATCTACTTATGATAATAATTGTGCTTTAGTTAGTAATTTTATTTCCACTGGAGGTCCTGGTTGTTATAATCCAGGAGAAATTGTTACTATTTGTTTGGACATAAACCCATCTACAACTTGTTCTCAAATTACAATATGTCCAGTAATAGCATGTGGACAAACAAATTGTGCAACATCAGGAACCTCTACCGGATGCCCTCCTTTTAATTTTACACAAAACAATACTACAAACCCTTGCGATTCGACAAATGGAATTGCTATAGTAACTCCATTTTGTGGAGATCATTTTTCGTATTTATGGGATGATCCTCTTGCTCAAACAGATTCATTGGCATTTGGATTAACTCCTGGATCCTATAATGTGATAATTACCAATACTGTATTTGGTTGTGATACCACTATAATGGTTGTTATTCCTAACAACTCTAGTTCAAATACAACTCAAATTAACCAAAGTATTTGCCAAGGAGATAGTATTTTTTTAGGCGGTAGTTTTCAATCAACTATAGGGATTTATAATGACACTATAGCCACATCTGGTTGTGATAGTATAATCGAGACAACTCTAACAGTTAATTCCTTGCCAACCATTATTGCAAATCCAAATACCACCAATATTTGCTCTGGAAACTCCGTTAACATAAATGCAACAGGAGGAATAAATTATTTTTGGAATAATGGATTAGGAGCTGGGCAAAACCATACTGTTTCCCCAACTGTAAATACAATTTACATTGTAACTGGAACCGATGCTAACAACTGTTCAGATACTAGTAGTGTTATTGTTTCTGTTATATTAAACACACTAGCTAACGCTGGAAACAACCAAGATTTATGTGATGTATTCACTACTAATTTAAATGCTAACGCTCCTTTACCTCTAGAAACTGGTGTTTGGAATATACTGTCCGGCAGTGGAATAGTAAATAATCCAAATGACCCAAATTCATCTGTTAGTAATCTCACACTGGGTTCAAACATTTTTGTATGGAATATCACTAATGCTACTTGTCCTAATTCTTCCGACTCTATTACAATTACAATAACGGTTTGTGAACCTGCTACATTATTAATTCCTAATGTATTTACACCAAATGGAGATGGATCTAATGATGTTTTTACTGTAAATGGAATTAATTTAAACTCCTTAGAATGTGAAATTTACAACAGATGGGGACAGTTCTTATATGCCTGGAACGAAATAAAAGGCGCTTGGGATGGAAGAACTACTTCAGGATCTGAAGTTCCAGATGGAACCTACTTTTACATACTAAAAGCTACAGGAAATGATGGTGAAGAATACCTTGAAAAGGGTTCCTTTAGTTTGATAAGATAAATTATGAAACTATTCGTGAAATATATTTATTCGTCAATGTATCAAAATGATCAATCTATTTCATTTATTGAAAAATTAATTGTTTCTATTCTTACTATTTTCGTTTTAACATCATTTGTTTTCATTTTATTATAAGTATTAGAATCAGCTCATAGCCTGCTCAATATCTTTAACAATATCGTCAATATGTTCTAAGCCCACAGAAATCCGGATTAGTCCAGGTAATATTCTTGTTTCTAATCGCTCTTCTTCCGTTAATTTAGAATGTGTTGTTGATGCTGGATGGGTAGCAATTGTTCGTGAATCTCCTAAATTAGCAGTCATAGATATCATTTGAAGCTTATCCAAAAAGTTACGGCCTTTTTTTACTCCACCTTTAATTACAAAAGTAACAATCCCTCCACCGGCTTTCATTTGCTTTTTGGCAATCTCAAATTGTGGATGAGATCGTAAAAATGGATATTTCACCAATTCTACTTTAGAATGATCTTCCAACCATTCTGCTAGTTTCAACGCACTTTCTGAATGTCTATCCATCCTTATTGCCAAGGTCTCTAAACTCTTAGAAATTATCCACGCATTAAATGGAGATAAAGCTGGACCAGAATGACGAGCAAACAATTTCACCTCATCAATTAATTCTTGTTTTCCAACAATAATTCCACCCATAACACGTCCTTGTCCATCTAAATATTTTGTAGCCGAATGGATAACCAAATCTGCCCCATACTTTATTGGTTGTTGAATATAAGGAGTTGCAAAACAATTATCCACTACCAATAGCACCTTATATTTTTTAGCCAATTTTCCTAGCCATTCTAAATCGATAATATCTACTGCAGGATTAGTAGGTGTTTCTATGTAAATAATTTTTGTATTAGGTAAAATTGCTTCCTCCCATTTCTCCGTTTCATTTAAATCAACATAAGAATGGGTAATTCTCCATTTAGGCAACAACTTAGTTAACACCGAATGTGTAGATCCAAAAACCGAACGGCACGCCAAAATATGATCTCCAGCACTCAACAGTGCAGCAAATGTTGTAAAAACAGCAGCCATTCCTGTAGCTGTTACCCAACCAGCTTCTGCTCCTTCTAATAAGCACATTTTATCAATTAATTCTGTTGTATTTGGATTAGAAAATCGACTATAAATATTTCCTTCCTCTTCATCAGAAAACATAGCTCGCATTTGCTCTGCATCATCAAACACATAACTCGATGTTAGGTGTAATGGTGTTGAATGTTCTTTAAATTGCGAACGTTCCGTTTGTGTACGTATTGCTAATGTTTCAAAATTTTCCATATTCTTTCTGTTTTGTCATATCAACCAAATCGGAGATATATTTTTAATTATTTACTCATGATTCAAAAGATTCCTCTGTCTCGTTTCACTCCAATCGGAATGACATTATTCTTTATTTTATTTCGTAAGTGCTCGTTATTTCTATTTCTTTATCTAAGCTTAAGGCCACTGAACAGTATTTTGTTAAGGTAAGTTCTATCGCTCTTTCTACTTTAGAATCATCCAAATTTCCATATAGAATAAAATGAAGATTAATCGACTTAAAGTTCTTAGCTACATTATCATTTCGTTCAGCAGTAACTTCAACATTATAATCTGTTAATTCTTGTTTTTGCTTTTTTAGAATTAAGCCTAAATCAATACTTGCACAACCTGCAACTCCCATTAATAACAATTCCATTGGTCGAGTTCCTTTTCCTTCTCCTCCGATTGTAGAATTCGCGTCAATATTAACTGTTACTTTCTCCTCAGTAGATGCTTCATAATGGAAGGCTTTGTTTATTCTTTTTAAATTTACTTTCATAGTCTTTTTTTAAGTGCTTCTCGATACAATGTTTCTTCGTACCTCTTCCAAAAATCACTCAAAGTGACAATCTGAACGATGTTATTTCGAGTGTTTCGAAGTATGAGAAATGTCTCGAGAACAAATCGTTCTAATATTTCTTTATACTCGAATCTATTTCATCTGCCCAAGCTAAAATTCCTCCTTCTAAATTATAAAGATTATCAAAACCATATTTCTTTTGTAACAATTTTATAGCATCTGCACTTCGTTTACCGCTTCTACATTGGAATACTACTTTCCTATCTTTTTGGATCTTTGATAGATTACTTTCAATCTCTCCTAAAGGAATTAATTCCCCATTAATATTAGTGAATTCGTATTCTGAAGATTCTCTTACATCTATCAATTGAAAATCATCATCCTTAATTATCCAATTTCTCAATTCCGCAACGTTAATTGTTTTAACCTCAGCCTCATCCGAACTCAGTAATTGAATTTTGATTTCTTCATTATCAATAAACAACAATGAGATTCCATATTGTTCGATATACTTTTTGTTTACCTGAATTTCGTTTAAAGTCGTTTTTGCGTAAAAATAATTTTCTTCTCCATCAACTTTTGTTAAATAAGAAACATTAAAAGGTAAGGTGTCTACATCATCTTTATTGGGAATCTTTATTAGAACATCAACTTGACTAAAATTATCCAAAATGATATTCGATTGATTTAATTTCCCATAAGAATAGTTGTAATTATTATCAATAGCCTTTAAATCAGAATAAACAACAGAGCCTGTTGGTAAACCTCCGGCTCCTTTTCCTTTATAAAACTGAACCCCTACATTTTCTGAACTGATTTCTACTGCGTTGTATTCATTTTCTACTTGATACAAACCGCTTGAACTATCCACTAATGTTGGCAAAACAGATAAAGACAATTTACCTGATTTTAACTCAGCTTTTGCAATCAACTTAATTTTTAGATTAAGTTTTTTAGCTAATTCTATATCGCTTTTACTAATGTTTTCAATTCCAAAGTTTAGAATTTCATTAGGATGAATAATCTTACCAAAAGAATGAGTAGCCAAAATTACCAATTTATATAGCGCATCAAAACCTCCAACATCAGAAGTTGGATCAGCTTCTGCAAACCCCAAATCTTGAGCCTGTTTTAAAGCTTCTCCATAAGTAACTTCCTTATTAAAAAGTTGACTCAAAATATAATTAGAAGAACCATTAAATATTCCTTTCACAGATTGAATAGATTCAGTAGAATAAAAATCATTTAAGATTCTGATAATTGGAATGCTTCCACAAACAGCTCCTTCATATAAAAAAGTACCGTTGTTTTCTTTCTCTTTAGAAATCAAATCTTGTAAGTTTTCTGCAATCAACTTTTTATTCGCTGAAATCACTTTCTTCCCAATTTCTAAATTTTCTGCAACAATTCCATAAGCTTCTTCAGAAGAACTAATCAACTCAACGATAACATCCACATCTTTATCACGAATAGTATTCTCGTTAGTTGTTTCAATAATTGCATTAATGACTGCTCTCTTTTTTGAAGCATCTTTAATAATTACGATCTGTAGTCTTTCTGCTTCATTACTTTTTTGCAAGTAGTCGTAAAACCCTTTTGCTACCACTCCAAATCCGTATATTTTAATCCCGTCAGAAGCAGGTAAGTTATTTTTTATTGTATCCATTTTCTTATTTTTAGTTGGCAAAAGCCAATACATATTTTTATATAATAATTTAACACTTCAATAAAATCAGTGTGACACTTCTTATAATATTCCTCCTCTCAACAGAGGGCTCTTATCGTAGAAATTATCGAAAGTTTCTTCTAGTAAGTCTGTCTCTATTAAAAACCCATCATGTCCGTAAAGAGAGTCTATTACCTCCATTTCACTGTTCAAAATTCCTTTAAAAAGTATTTGAGATTCCGATATTGGAAACAGAATATCAGAGTTGATAGCAACAATTAATGTTTTAGCTTTTATTTGTTGTAAAGCAATTTTAACCCCAGCTCTTCCTCTACCAACATTATGGCTATCCATTGCTTTAGATAGATACCAGTATGAAAAAGCGTTAAATCGTTCTGCTAGTTTTTCTCCCTGATAAATTTGATAAGAAGCTGCTTTAAACCCATCACTTTTATCTATTTCATCTTGCTGAGTTCTATGGTAAGTTTGATAATTCCTATAACTTAACAATGCAATAGAGCGAGCAGCTTTTAATCCTTTTTTTCCTGCATTCTCCCTGTTTTCCAACCAAGTACTATCTGTTTCAATTGCCAAACGCTGACTCTCATTAAAAGCAATTCCCCAAGGCGAATGTTGTGCATTGGTTGCTATTAATATTAAATTTTTAATTAAATTAGGCTGTTGAATTGCCCACTCAACGGCTTGTTGTCCTCCCAAAGAGCCACCTAAAAGTGTATGGATTTTTTCAATCCTTAAATGAACTCTTAGCAGATCTAAACTTTTAACAATGTCTCTAATTGTTATTTCAGGAAAATTGTGATAATAGAAGTTTTCTGTTTCTGAGTTTATTGATAACGGACCGGTTGATCCATAGCAAGAACCTAACACATTAACACAAATAATAAAATGTTCTTTAGGATTAAAGAATTTTCTTTCACCAACCAATCCACTCCACCATTCTAACGGATTTGCATTTGCGGTTAAAGCATGAGTAATCCAAATAACATTATTGCCTTCTTTATTGAGCTTACCTAATGTGGTATATGCTAAATTAAAATTGAAGAGTTCCCTCCCCGATTCTAACGCTAACACTTTTTTATAGTTAAATATTTGTGTATTCATCTTAATTTAAAACCGTTTGTTTCAATTCTCTGTTTGTTGTTTCAACTTTTTCAAAAGCTTGTTCAAAGTCCACTTTTATATCCTCAATATGCTCTATTCCAACAGACACTCTTAATAGTGATGGAGTTACTCCAGCAGCCAACTGTTCAACATCTGAAAGTTGTTGGTGAGTTGTTGCTGATGGCTGAATAATTAATGTTTTAGCATCTCCAACATTTGCTAAATGACTTACTAATTCTAAGGAATCAATAAACTTTATTGCATTTTCTTTAGATCCTTTTAATTCAAAACTTAATACTCCTCCAAAACCCTTTTTTAAATACTTTTTTGCTAAAGTGTTGTACGGTGAAGACTCAAGTCCTGGGTAATTTACTTTAGCCACTTGTGCATGGTTTTCTAACCAAATTGCTAATGCTAAGGTATTTTCTACATGTCGTTCTACTCTAAGTGACAACGTTTCTAATCCTTGAATTAATTGAAAAGAATTAAAGGGAGAAAGTACTGGACCAAAATCTCTTAAGCCTTCAACTCTTGCTCTAATAATAAAAGCAATGTTTCCAAATTGACTTTCAGTACCAAAAGTGTTCCAAAAATTTAGGCCGTGATAACCTTCGCTTGGCTCTGTAAATTGAGGATATTTTCCATTTCCCCAATTAAAATTACCTCCGTCAACTATTACTCCTCCAATAGAAGTGCCGTGTCCTCCAATCCATTTTGTAGCAGATTCTACAACTATATTTGCTCCATGCTCAAGTGGTTTAAACAAGTAACCTCCTGCGCCAAAAGTATTATCTACTATAACTGGTAAGTCATGTTTTTTAGCTAAAGCTGTAATTGCATCAAAATCAGGAATATTAAATCCTGGATTTCCTATTGTTTCAAGATAAATTGCTTTAGTTTTTTCGTCAATAAGAAGCTCAAAATCTGCAACAGCATCCGAGTTTGAAAACTTTGCATGAACTCCTAAACGTTTAAATGCTACTTTAAATTGATTGTAAGTCCCGCCATATAAAAATGGAGATGTAATAAAATTATCTCCTTCTTGTAAAATATTATTTAAGGCTATAAATTGTGCTGACAATCCAGATGATGTTGCCAATGCCGCAACTCCGCCTTCTAATGCAGCAATTCGTTTCTCAAAAACATCAGTTGTAGGATTTCCTAAACGGGTATAAATGTTTCCAAACTCTTTTAGCCCAAACAAATTAGCGGCATGTTCTGCACTATTAAATGTAAAAGATGTTGTTTGATAAATCGGAACTGCTCTTGAGTTTGTTGTTGAATCAACCTCTTGTCCTGCATGAAGTTGTAATGTTTCAAATTTTGATTTTTTGTTAATTGTGCTCATAATTGTTTGGTTTTATAATGTAAGAAATAGATTGATTTTTGATTTTAAATACGTTTCCCTGATTCCAATTTTTTTAAATCAGATTAAATTAAAGCATAACGAACCCTCTTCGAAAGGTTTCAAATCACTCTTAATTTCTAGAAAATGTGATGAAAAAAGAATGATGCTTAGCAGGTGCAACAACAGCACATACTAAACATCATCCGTTCTGTAACTAAAACAGATGTATTTGATAGGTAATTTTCTACATGACCTAATTGACCAGCAGTTTGTTTGTTTTGTTTGTTTATTGTGTTCATTTTGCAATTCTTTATATTCTCCCAACATCGGGATTAGGAATTGGCACCGGTTTTCCAACCTCATTTTATAGAGGGTTTTAGTTGGTTGCCAGAAGGTCTTAGAGCCTAATCTCTCACTTCTTCTTTATAAACAATTACAAGTTGCGACTTGCAACATAATAATTGAATTCTTCTGCAAATGTAATCTTTATTTTGTTTAATCGAATAAAAATACTTTTTATTTTGTTTTTTAACGATACACACGCATTAAATAGAATATAATTTGGTATGTTAATTTAAGTTAATCGTCTCAAAAACTCTCTACCAACTATTTTTTCATTACAATTATATTTTGGTGATAATACAGTAGTTAATGCGTTTAATGTTTTAATCTTTTCTTGCAAATCTCCTTTTAATAAAGTTCTGATTTGCTCCAATATTTCGGCTGTATATTCTACTTCATCAGGAATAACTTCTTCTAAAATATCTCTTAAGCGTTTTGCTAATGTTGGAGATGCTCCATTACTTGAAACAGCAATTTTTACGGGGCCTTTCTTCATCACTGCTGCGGTATAGAAATCGCATAATGGTGGATTATCAACTACATTGGTTAAAATGTTTCTTGATTGTGCTAAATGATAAATTTCAGTGTTTAGTTTCTCATTTTTTGTTGCAACTATTAGCACTTTAACCTTATCCAAATCTTGAGAAATGAATTTTCGTTCTACTATCTGAATACTCTTATTGTTTAGTGCTTTTGAAATAATTTCTGGATGAAACGTATCTCCAACTATCTTAATTTTAGCATTAGGACTCTGTCGTAAAATAAAATTCACTTTTACTAAGCCAACATTTCCTGCCCCTACAATAAGTGTTTGAACCTGATCCAATTTTAAAAATATAGGATATAAATCATTCGTTTTCATTACTTCAACGCTTTATACTCATTCAGTAATACTTCAGATTGTTCTAATGCAAAATCGGGTTGTGTTGCTACCACTTCTCCAATTACAATAATACCTGGTGTTCCTACTTTTTCATGCGCTGCTTTATCAATAATGGTATCAATATTGGCCACAACCGTTTTACTCGATTTTAATGAACCATTCTGAATAATAGCAACAGGAACATTTCCTTTATTATTTTGCTGAAACAGTTTTACCACTTTATCCAACTTTCCTACTCCCATCAAAATCACAATGGTTGCATCAGTTTTAACCGCATCCTTAATATCTTTTGATAGTTCTCCTTTTTTGTCTGTAGCAGTTAACACCCAAAAGCTTTCGCTAACGCCTCTTTTAGTTAGCGGAATATTAGATAACTCTGGAACAGCAATTGCGCTTGAAATTCCCGGAACCACCTCAACATCAATTCCAAAAGAAGTAACATATTCATACTCTTCATGACCTCTTCCAAAAATATAAGGATCTCCTCCTTTTAACCGAACAACATTCCCATAATTATAGGCATGATCTACAATTAATTTATTAATCTCTTCTTGAGAATAACTGTGATTTGCAGCTCTTTTTCCAACATAAACCAATTTTGCTTTTGGAGAAGCATATTCTAAAATATCTTCTCCAATTAAAGCGTCATATAAAATTACTTTTGCACTTTTAATAGCTTTAAAAGCTCGTAAAGTTAAAAGATCAGCACTTCCTGGTCCTGCTCCAACAATCTTTACTGAAGGAATCTTTTTCCGAATACTATATCTATTATTTTTCATCTTAATCTCTTTTAATCTAAAAGAACTTCTTCTTTTTGTCCTATATTCTTAGCAACCAAATCTGTAATTACTTTATTAATAGAAATGGCATTATTAAAATATTGCGAAGCAAATTCCTTTTGTGGCTGTTCCGTTTTAATTCCTAAAACAATTTCCTTAAACCTTATTTCTAAATTCGTATCATTTTTAAAAATATCATTGGCCTGAGTAAGTATTGTAGCCTGACTATTATACTTTAAACCTTTACTTAACAACAACAATTTAGCACTATGTACAAATATGTTGTAAGAATGATAAACCGAGTCAGAATAACGTTCTAACTCTAAAGTTTCCTTTGCCAAATCAATTTTCTCATCAATTTCATACTGTATAGTTTGTGCTAAATCTATTGTTACTCCAGCACATTCTCCTACTCCAATATTCATAGCAAACTTTTCTTTTTGTCCCCAATCTAAATGTTCACTGGCTTGAATGGGTTCGTTGGCTAATTCCTTTAAAATATCATAGAAATAACGATTACCCTTGCTATTGTAATATTGATTAAACAAGAGTTTATCGCTATTCTCTTCATAATCTTTTAAGATGATGTCTACAGCTTTTACAGCCCTTTTAGTTGGAAGTTTAATTATCTTCTCAGAAATGATTCCATCTCCATTCCCTAATATTCCTCCACCTAACAACAACTGAACTGCAGGAACTAATTTCCCATCTTTTTTAATGGTACTTCCATGAAAACCAATATTGGCTATAGAGTGTTGACCACAAGCATTAAAACAACCGCTTATTTTAATTTTAATGTCATGATTGAAAACCAACTGCTTATGATTACTCTCAATAAACAATTCTAATTCTCTAGCCAATCCTGTACTATTTGCTATTCCTAAATTACAAGTATCCGTTCCTGGGCAAGATGTTATATCTGCCGTGCTATCAAACCCAAGGTTCGTTAATCCAAGCTTCTTTAATTCTTGATAGATATAAGGCAAAGAATCCTTCTTTACATACTTAATTATCAATCCTTGATTAATAGATACTCTCAATTCACCATTAGAAAAATAACTCACCAACTTCGCTAATTTTCGTGCTGTTTTAGAGCTAATGTTTCCATTGGTAATTCTTAATTGAACCGCATAAAACTCTTCTTGTTTTTGGTGATAAATATTCGCTTTAAACCAAGCTAAGTAATCATCTAAATCTTCCACGTTAGTAAATGGAGCAACTCTAACTGAATTCAATTTCACTTCAGCACTTTCCTCTATTTGAATATCCTCTCTCTCTACAACAACTAACTCCTCTTCTACCAACTGTAAAAATGCTTCAATACCAATACTATCTAATAGGTATTTTAATCGTGCTTTATTTCGTTTTTGCCGCTCACCATACCTATCAAAAACTCTTAAAGTTGCAATAGTGTATGCAAAAATATCTTCTTCTAAAATGAACTCTTTCGCTACTTGAGCTAAAAAGGGCTTAACACCTAGACCTCCACCAATCAATAATTTAAAACCTCTTTTTCCATCTTTTACTTTAGGAATAAAACCTAAATCATTTAAAAATGCATAAGCAGAATCCTCCTCACTTGATGAAAAAGCAATCTTAATTTTTCTTCCCATATCCTGATTCACAGGATTTCTTAAAAGGTATTTAAACAACGCTTCAGCATGAGGTGAAACATCAAAAGGTTCATTGGGATCAATTCCTGCATAAACCGATGCTGTAATATTTCTTACGGTATTCCCACAAGCCTCTCTTAACGTGATTTTATCTTGCTCTAACTCTTCCCATAATTGAGGAGTATCATCCAAACTTACATAATGGATTTGTACATCTTGCCTAGTTGTTAAATGTAAATTTCCGTTAGAATATTTATCCGAGACATCAGCAATTCGCACCAGTTGATTGGTTAACAATTTACCGTAAGGTAATTTAATTCGGATCATCTGAACTCCTAATTGTCGCTGACCATAAACTCCTCGTGCCAAACGCATAGCCTTAAATTTGTCTTCAGGAAATTGGCCTGTTTTATATTCGTGTATTTTTTGACCTAAATCAATAATATCTTGCTGAACAACAGGATCTAATATGTTTTCTGTTTCTGTTCTAAATGTTTTCATCACTATAATTTTATCCCCCTTACAATAAGAGGTTAATTTTTTAACTACTATTTTTTTTGATTTCTTACTGAATAAACCCTGCTCCAACTGTATTATTAGAGTGCGAATCGATTAAAATAAACGATCCATTTGTTCTATGATTTTTAAACTTGTCATAGAATATGGGCTTGTTTAACTTAAATGTAACCGAGGCTATATCGTTCATTCTTATTTCTGATACATCTACATCAATACCAGAATAATCAGGTTCAATTTTATGATGTATAGTATCAACTTTTGCCAAGACCTTATTCACACCATGTTGAACCGTATACTTATTTCCTTGTCTTAATTTTTCACTGTCCATCCAAGAAATGGTAGCCGTAAATTCTTTGGCAACTGTAGGAAGATCATTTTCCTTTACAATCATATCACCACGACTAACATTTATATTATCTTCCAGAGTAATTGTAACAGAAGATCGCCTTGAAGCGGTTTGATACTTTTCATCATAGAAAAATATTTCTTTAATCTTAGATTTTGTTTGTGAAGGCAATACCACAATATTATCTCCTACATTTAATTCTCCACCATACACTTTCCCCGCATAACCTCTAAAGTCATGAAACTCTTCTGTTTTAGGTCGCACTACATATTGTACAGGAAACCGTGGCGTTCCACTATTGTAAATATCCTTAATATCAATAGCTTCTAAATGCTCTAATAAAGTTTCTCCATTGTACCAAGGAGTATTTTTAGATTTATTCACCACATTATCCCCTTGTAAAGCACTTACCGGAATAAATGTAATTGACTGTTCTTTGTAATCTCTTTTAGCCATTAAAGCTTCAAAATCAGATTTTATAGCATTGTATTTCTCTTCAGAAAAATCAATCAAATCCATTTTATTAATCGCCACAATTACATTCTTTATTCTCAATAAATTATTAATGAAGAAATGACGGTTAGTTTGCTCAATCACTCCCTTTCTGGCATCAATTAATATAATTGCTGTTTGCGATGTTGAAGCTCCTGTAACCATGTTTCTCGTATATTCTACATGCCCCGGTGTATCTGCTATGATGTAACTTTTCTTAGCCGTAGAAAAATAAATGTGTGCTACATCAATCGTAATTCCTTGTTCTCTTTCTGCAACTAAGCCATCCGTTGCTAAAGAAAAATCTAAGTAATCATATCCTTTCTGTTTACTCGTTTTCTCTATTGCTTCTAATTTATCACTGGTTAGCGATTTTGTATCATAAAGTAATCTTCCAATAAGCGTACTTTTCCCATCATCAACACTACCTGCTGTTGCTATTTTTAAAACTTCCATAATTCTATTTTAACCTTACTCATCATAAGGTTTAGTTTATTCGTTCGTATATATTGTCTATTATTTGGTCTTATATCCCAAGATTTGATGTAAGAAATCATTGTCAGTTCGAGTGATTTTTATTTGAAAAATTGTATCGTGAACTAATGATTTCATTAAAATGTTGTTCTCGATACAAAATTCTTCCAGAATTTCACTCGAACTGACATTTTTAACAACCATCAAACGGAGGTCTGTACTCTTAAAAGTATCCTTGTTTTTTACGATTTTCCATTGCTGCTTCAGAGCGTTTATCATCTATTCTTGCCCCTCGTTCAGAAATAGTAGATTCTCTTTTCTCTTGTACTACCGTATCAATATCCGTAGCTCCAGATAATACCGCTGCAGTACAACTCATATCTCCAACAGTTCTAAATCGAACCAACCTTTCTTCTACCGCTTCATCTTCATCTCTATAAACAATGGCATCATCATTAGACCAAATCAATCCATCTCTAAGAAATGTCTTTCTGATATGAGCAAAATAAATTGATGGTATTTCTATATCTTCCTTTTGGATATATGACCACACATCTAATTCTGTCCAATTAGAGATTGGAAACACACGTACATTTTGGCCTAATTCAATCTGTCCATTCAACATATCAAATAATTCTGGTCGTTGGTTTTTCTCATCCCATTGTCCAAAATCATCTCTAACGGAGAATATGCGTTCTTTAGCTCTTGCTTTTTCCTCATCTCTTCTTGCTCCACCAATACAAGCATCAAACTTAAATTCCTCAATGGCATCTAACAATGTTGTGGTTTGCAATGCATTTCTACTTGCATATTTCCCGACTTCTTCTTTTACTTTTCCTTGATTGATAGAATCCTGAACATTACGAACTATCAATTCTAATCCTAATTCTTTTACCAATTTATCTCTAAAAGCAATTGTTTCGGGGAAATTATGTCCGGTATCAATGTGCATTAACGGAAAAGGTATTTTAGCAGGATAAAATGCTTTTTGTGCTAATCGTACTAAGGTGATAGAATCCTTTCCTCCTGAAAATAACAGAACCGGTTTTTCAAATTGAGCTGCTACTTCTCTTAAAATGTAAATAGCCTCGTTTTCTAAAGGGTTTATTTGTGATGTATTTTGTATCATATCTTTCTTTTTTTAAGCGTGTAATCCACACTCTCTGTTTTCTAATTGTTTAGTTGGGTCGTAATATTTAAATTCATTGGGTAAACAGCATTTTGTTAAATACACATCCAGCTCTTCATCTGTCCAATGATAAAATGGACTTACTTTAAGTACTCCGTCTTTACTTTTCGAAACAATATCAATACTATCTCTAAAAGCTGTTTGTCCTTTTCTTAAGTTAGTAAACCAAACATCAGGTTTATGCTTCTCCATAGCTCGTTTAAAAGGCTCCAACTTTACTTGCTCCGTAAACAATTTATGTTGTGGGTCATCTACTGATGGTATCCCTAAAACTACATCTCTATAAGCTGTAGTTTGTTTTGGCACGTAAACATCCACGTTTAATTCTAGCCTTTCAATCAATTCTTCGGCATGCCTGTAAGTATTTGGAGTATTATAACCTGTATCGCACCAAATAACATCGATATTCTTACTTATCTTAGAAACTAAATGTAGAATAGCTCCGGCATAAGGTCTAAAGTTGGTAGTTACAATTGGCTTTTTTGCTTGCGATAAAGCCCATGCAGTAATCTCCTGTGGAGATTTACTTCTTAATTCTTTATTGATTTTATCAATGTTCATTTTATTCAGTTTTACTTTATTATTTACCCCACTTAATTTTATTCCATGCTCTTTCATGAAAGAAATACAATCCCATTTTTGTAACCAACTCTACTGCTCCAATAGAAAAAGCCAACTCTAATGTCCCTGTTATTAACCAAGAAATTAGAATAGTATCTAGTGTACCAATTACTCTCCAACTAATTGTTTTC
>JAESTF010000155.1 GCA_016763795.1 Flavobacteriales bacterium | reverse complement strand
TCTTTATCATCTAAATAAATTGATAGATTTAATGCCTTTTTACTATAGGAAGATGTCAGCTTTGAATTTACAATTATATCGTTACTTGAAAGTTTAATTAAAATGTTTAATTGTGTGGCATCCTTTATTCTTGGGTCAAGAATTTTTATTAAACTATCAATAACATGATCTTTCTGAGCTCCATAGGCATTTGCAACAGAAATAATAACAATTGTTAATCTTATAGCTATTCTACAACATCTATACATTATCTATAATGTCGAATAATTATTTTTTGAACAAGTTAATTGAAAATTACAATAAATTTTGTTAATCAAAATTAAAAAGTACTAAATAAAACTCTTTGTGAAAAATCAGTTCACAATTAGAATAATTTAAATTAGCCCTTACGACTACCAATTCTTTTTCTATCTTTACTTTATGCGCTTCGCTGACAAATACACCAAAGCATTTAAATACTTATTGCCTGCTCCTTTTACCATCGCAGTTTCATTAACCATTATTACCTTTTTAATCGCTTTTTTTACGACTCGACCAGCAACGGAAAGTTTATCGGGATATTCTATACAACTTTTAAAATATTGGGAAGAAGGCATTTGGAGTTCCGGTTTAATGGTATTTGCCATGCAAATGATGTTAATGCTTGTTTTAGGGCATGTTTTAGCTTTAACAAAACCTGTAAACTACATTATCAACCTTGCTGTAAAATCATGTAACAATACTGCTAAAGCTGCTGCTTTAGTTACACTACTAACAGTAATAGTTAGCTTATTTAATTGGGGTTTGGGATTAATTTTTGGAGCTATTTTTGCACGAAAAGTGGCTGAACACGCTACACAATTAAAACTTAAAATTAATTACCCGTTAATTGGTGCTGCAGGTTATTCTGGTTTAATGGTTTGGCATGGAGGCCTATCAGGTTCATCATTAGCAAAAGTTGCAGAACCTGGTCATTTAAAAGCAATGATGGTAGGTATTTTACCTGAAAGTGAAATTGCTTTACTCCCTGAAAAAATATCCTATTGGAACACTGTTGGTTCTAATATGAATTTATTTGTTATTGCTTTACTTGTTATTGTTCTACCACTAGCCATGTATTGGATGGGAAAAAGAACTAATTCTACACTTATTAATATAATTGATAATGAAAGTAAAGAAAAACTAACAAAGATTGAAGGCGCTGAAAAATTAGATCATTCTATCTTCTTTTCTCTCTTTTTTGGAGGAATTATATTGTTTTATGTTGGCTATAAAATAGTTATTGATTATGATTTTAGTATCTTAAACTTCTTTACTCCTAATAATATTAATTTATTGCTTTTAGCTTTAGCTATTATTTTACATAAAAGCTTTTATAATTTCTTAAAAGCTATAGATAAAGCAGTTGGTGGTGCTTCAGGAATTTTAATTCAGTTCCCACTTTATTTTGGGGTAATGGGATTAATGAAAAGCTCAGGGTTAGTTACTGATATTTCTACTTTTTTTGTTGATATATCTAATGAAACAACATACCCCATTTTTACTTTTTTAAGCGCTGGTTTGGTTAATATTTTTGTACCAAGTGGTGGTGGACAATGGGCTCTTCAGGGGCCAATAATTGTTCAAGCTGCAAGGGATTTGGGTATTTCTTTGCCAAAAAGCATAATGGCATTGGCTTATGGAGATCAGTTAACTAACATGCTACAACCTTTTTGGGCTTTACCGCTCTTAGGAATTACAGGCCTTAAAGCAAAAGAAATTTTACCTTACACTCTATTTTTAATGGTAATTGGAACAGGAATTTATCTTTTGGCTTTGCTTCTTTTTTAAGAAATATTATGCTACGTTAAGTATCTTTTAAATTAATTGTTGATCCCTTCATGAATAGAAGAAAAAAATCAAAATAATATAATTAAAAGATATAGAAGATAGCTTATTAAAATTCCTAAACAGAAGGCATATCATCTACAGATTTAGAGTCTAAAGCATCTCTAACGCCATTTCCAACTAACACAAAAGCTAATACCATAAAAATAATCGCAAAACCTGGAAGAATTGCTAAGTAAGCTTTTCCGGTAATAATGTATCCTTTATGTTCTGCAATAATTTTACCCCAAGTAGCTAGAGGAGGTTGTGCGCCAATACCTAAGAAACTTAATCCTGCTTCTATAAGTATAGCTGCTGCAAAATTAATAGCCGAAATAACAATTACTGGCCCTAATACATTTGGAAGAATATGTTTGAAAATAATTCTCGCATTAGTGAAGCCTAAGGCTCTTCCTGCTTCTACAAATTCTTTTTCTCTCAAACTCAACATCTGACCTCTTACTACTCTAGCAACTTCTACCCACATAGTTAACCCAACGGCAATAAACACCTGCCAAGTTCCTTTTCCTAAAGCCATAGTAATTGCGATTACCAAAAGTAAAGTTGGTATAGACCACACAACATTTATAAACCACATAATAATATCATCTAACCATCCTCTATAATAACCCGATAAAGCTCCTAATGTAATTCCAATAACTAAGGAAATAAATACTGAGATAAAACCAACAAATAAAGATATCCATGTTCCTGCCATTAATCTGCTTAATAAATCCCTACCATACTTATCTGTGCCTAAATAGTATTTTTTAGTCACTAAATTATTTTCTTTTATCATTGAAACCAATTCTTCAATCGCAATATGTTGCTTACCCCCATCAATTGTATAAAAATCTAAAAAACCATTAGACTCTATTATATCATTATGATCTATAGCATAAACGATGTTCGCTATGTTATACTTTTTTATTTGACCATTATTGACTTTGTTTCCTGTATACTTTTCTATAACAAGGTTTACTCCCTCAAAATTATAGTCATAAATAGGAACAGTAGAGAAGTCATTTTCTTCTCCAACTGAAAATATTTCCCAAAAACTAATATTTTTTTCTTTTTGATTCTTCTTAACCTTTAATATATCTACGGTAAAACCAGGTTTCTGTGTTGTAATTTCTAAAATTTGATCATTAGACAGTGGTGTTCCATCGGGTCTAATATTAGGCCCTAGAACTGCAATTAATATTGCCGAAAAAATAATAAAAAGTCCAAATAAAGCAAGTTTATTCTTTTTTAATCGGTGCCATGCTATTTGCGATAGCGATTTAGATTGTATGTCTTTTTTATCTTTACTCATTAAAAGGTTCTTCCTTTCCATTCAAATTTCTTACTCATTGAAAATATCCAAATTCCTACTATGTATATTGGATAAATAGCTTGAATAGGAATAAAATAAATCAATGCTCTTTTTCTCTTAAAAAAAGATGCTACCAAAAATAATAATATAAAATCAATAAGCCATTTAGAAAGGAGTAAGATTATTAAAATAATTTTATAATTTTCGACCAATAGCATTCCAAAATAGATAAATAGCAGTGTTATATTTTGAATTAGGACTATTACACTAAAAAACAACAATAGTTTATCTGTATAATATTTTGATTTAGAAGACCATCTTAACCGCTGATTAATAAACCCAAAAAGTGTAGTTTCTGAATTTGTTTCAACTATAAAATCTGTTTTTAACAATCCTTTTATTGTCTTTCTCTTAAATTTGAATTTCTCTAATAAAAAGACATCATCTCCAGAAGGAGTGCTAAAAGAATCAAAACCATTGACATCATTAAAACTCTTTTTTGAATATGCTAAATTAGCAGCATTATTTAATATCGGTTTCTTTAAGTTTAATATTCCAAAACTTAACCCCTGCATTGCAAACATATCGAGTTGTTGAAAAGCAAATAAAAATCCCTTAGCATTTTTAAACACAATTGGTCCTATTAACATATCTGTTTGATCGCTAAATTTTACTGAAATATTTTTTACCCAATTTTTTGGTACTACACAATCTGCATCTGTTGTTGCTATTATTTCGTACTTAGCTTCTTCAATACCGTATTTTAACGCTTCTTTTTTTGATGTTTTATCTGATAAATCAATAAGTTTTATATCTAGTTCACTGTCAAAAATAAAATTATCAACTACTAATTTAGTACTATCTATAGAGTGATCATTCACTATTATTATTTCAAAATTTTCAATATTATAGTCTATCTTTTGAAACGATTTTAAACAATTTAAAATATTATGCTCTTCATTTCTTACTGCAATAATTATTGAGATTTTAGTTTCAGAACTCTCTTCTTTCCAATTATTAGTTCCTGATCTAATTCTATTAAATCCGTATGAAATCCATCCTATTGAACAAAAATAAATTATTGTTATTAAAGCTATTATTATGATAATGTAAATCATTTTTCTTTAAGCAACTTTAATTCTTTTAAATTATATAACCCTAATAATGCTGGTAAAGCTACATTTATTAACCATAAGCTTACAGATGCAAGTACAATCTGTAGTTCCATATCTGAAACTAATCCGAACACAAATAAAGCAACAGAACCTCTTACTCCTATCTCCGAGATTAAAATTGTTGGAATAAATGATGTAAATAAAAAACAAACCGGAATTAAGAAAACTTCATTCCATATACTTAATTCAATACCAAAAGCTTTTAATATTAACCAATACTGGATGTAAAATATTATATACCGTAAAAAACTTAAAAACAATAGTTTAAGAAGGTCTCCAAATGAAAAATCATTTAACGCTTTAATTAACTCTTTCTCTCTTAAGAATTTAAACTTTTTAAAAAGTGAATCAAGCTTTCTTACATTAAAATAAAACAATAATAACAGTCCAAGAACTATTGTAATGACTATAGTAATAAAGAAAACGTTAATCGAGGTTTGAAAGTAATCCCAAACCAATAACAAACCTATTCCGCCAAACAAAAATGTAATCCAAACTTGGCTAAAACTAGCAACAATAGTTTTTAAAGTAATCTCTTTAAACTTATCCTTACTTAATAAAATTGCTCTGCTTGGAATTTCACCAACTCTATTGGGAGTTAATAAACCCATTGTTATTCCTGTAAAAATTATTTTAAATGCTTTTACAAAAGATATTTTTTCTACACTCCGAATCGCAAATTTCCATTTTAAAGCTTCTAATCCCCAATTTGCAAACAATAATAAAATTATAATTAAGATTAGCCCCACATTTACATTCTTAAAATCTAGATGCTCTATAAACTCATTATTTATTTTTATATAAATAAACCAAACTGCAACAACTCCTATTGCAAACCTGAGTAGTAAATTGATATATTTGTATAGCAATGTTTTTTTCAAAAGAGAACTTAACTTATTAATGACTAAAGATAAAATAATATTAGGAATTGACCCTGGAACAAACATTATGGGCTATGGGCTTATTCATATCAAAAATAATAAAATGAGTTTAATTGCAATGGGTTCAATAGAACTTAGCAAATTAGGTGATCATTTTTTAAAATTAAAAAAAATATTTGAACGTACTGAATATCTAATTAATGAATATAAACCTGATGAGTTAGCCATTGAAGCTCAATTTTTAGGAAAAAACCCTCAATCAATGTTAAAGCTTGGTAGAGCTCAAGGTGTCTCTATGGCTGCTGCATTAACGAAAGATATTCCTGTATGTGAATACGCACCAAAAAAAATAAAACAATCTATTACAGGCTCAGGAACTGCTTCTAAAGAACAAGTTGCAGGAATGTTGAAAAGCATATTAAAACTAAAAACATTACCAAAACATTTAGATGCTACTGATGGTTTAGCTGTTGCTGTTTGTCATTATTATCAACAAGGAAAACTTGTTTCGGAAAAATCTTACTCAGGATGGGGAGCTTTTGTTAAAGCCAACCCAAAACGAACTAAATCTTAAGCATTAATAATTTTTTTATGAATTTCCTTAAATTCACTTTCTTTCAATTTTAATTTTGGCCTAGAAAAATTAATATCCTCTACACTATTTAAAGGTACTAAATGTATATGTGCATGCGGAACTTCTAAACCAATAACAGCAACACCAATTCTTTTACATTCTATAGCCGCATTTACTTTAACTGATATTTTTTGAGAAAATTTCCATAAGTCAGTATATGTTTTCTCATCTAAATCAAAAATATAATCAACTTGCTTCTTTGGTATTACTAATGTATGTCCTTTTGCTAAAGGAAACACGTCTAAAAAAGCAATAAAGTCATCATTTTCTTCAATAATATATGCCGGTATTTCTTTGTTTATAATTTTGGTGAAAATAGAATCCATTACCTAGAAATTTCTATAATCTCAAACTTTATAATTCCTGTTGGAACTTTAACTTCTACAATGTCTCCTACAGAAGTTCCTAATAAGCCTTCTCCAATTGGTGAATCAACAGATATTTTCTTAACTTTTAAGTCTGCCTCTTTTTCTGAAACTAACGTGTATTCCATTATAGCACCATTTGCAACATTCTTAATCTTAACCTTAGATAAAATCAATGCTTTTGACAAGTCCAATAAAGATTCATCAACAATACGGGCACTTGATAATGCTGTTTCTAATTTTGAAATCTTCAACTCTAACAAACCCTGAGCTTCTTTTGCTGCATCATATTCCGCATTTTCAGATAAATCTCCTTTATCTCTAGCTTCAGCAATTTGTGCTGTAATTCTACCTCTCTCAACATTTTTTATTTGATCCAACTCTTCATTTAGTCTTTTCAATCCTTCTTCGGTATAATAGTTTACTTGTGACATAGTTTTGTTGTGAAGTTATTAAATCGAAAAAAGAGAACCCAAATTGAGTTCTCTTTAATTTCTAAAACATTTTGTTTTTAGTTTATAAATCTACTCTGAGTCCAATACTATGAGTCCCAGAGAAATTTTCAGTCATTTGATAAGCATAATGAATTCCTAAAGTAGTTCCTTTTTTACCTAAAGGAGCAATAAAAGATGCTCCAAAAGCAGGCCCTGTATAAGCTGTAGTTCTCTTTTCTGAATCGAACCAAGTATTTTGCTCTAATACATAACCACCTCTTAACTGAAACATACTTCTAAAAGAATATTCTACTCCTAATCTATATTGATCTTTTGTAAATGAATTGGAAGTAAAGTTAGCAGCAACTGTAATTTTATGATCTGCAGATATTTCTTTACTAGTACTATCAATTTTTGGAGAAATATAAAAATCATACGATGCCCCTATATTCAATAATGATGGCAACTGAAACTCTGCAACTCTATGGTTTTTTGAAGCTATTACTAAATTACCATTAGAATTTAATGATCCAACAGACAAAGTTAAACCATCACCAGATGCCTTCATTGTTGGTCCAACATTTTTTAATGCAATACCAAATTTAATTTGATCATTATCTCCTGTTACATAACGAACACCAGCATCAAAAGCAAAACCTCTACTAGAAATATTTGCAATAGATTCACTAATAATTCGTACTCCTAAACCACCAGAAATACTGTTTGAAAATGTTTTTGCAAAACCAATATCCATTACCGTATATTTAGGAGAAAAAGTTCCTATTCCTCCTTCTGGAATATCTTCAGTAGTTACGTCTATATCTCCAAAATCCATACTCATTACAGATATACCTATCACATTTGTTTCTCCTATCTTTTGAGAGATCCCAAAGCTATTAATACCTATATCGCTACCCACAAAATATCTTTTATGGTTTACTAATAACTCCGTTTTTCTTGTAAATGCTAGACCTGCAATATTTAACGACATCGCCTCTAAACCAGTAACAGAAGCAGAATTTGCACCACCCCATCCAACACTCTTAGTCCACGGATTAATCAACAACTGAGATGCTCCAGCTTCCCCAGCTCTATCCTCATTTCCCGCATTTACGCTAATTGAATAAAGAGAAAATAATACTATTATTAATTTAAGTTTCTTCATATTTAAATCTTTTATAATAATCTAGTTAAATCCGTTTAAATCTGTTGGTTTCATTACCCCAAACCATTTAAGAGTACGCTCACCAATGTTTGGTACTTTTATGTGTATTAAATATACACCACTTGCTATTGGTACATCTACTTGGTTGGTTAATTCCCAATCTAAACTTGTTTTAGGATCTGCTTTTTTAAATCTTCTCATTAATGTTCCATTAATGTTGTAGATAGAAATAGTACATTCTTCTGGTAAATTGGTAATCTTGATCCTGTTGTCTAATTGATCTCTTTCATATTCTGAGT
>JAESTF010000154.1 GCA_016763795.1 Flavobacteriales bacterium | reverse complement strand
TAAGCATTTTGATTTTCAATTGCTTTTTTAATTTCTTCAAAAGAACTTTTTTTTAAGTTGACTTTCAGATAAGTTTGTCAGTTTATTTCGCAACAAATAATCATAAAGACTAGTCATTAACACCGAGTCAAGAAGTGTTTGTTCAGATTCCTCAAGAGATGAGCTTATCCAATATTTACGGTATATATTAGAAATATCGTTAATAATTTTATTTTCTGATTTGTCTTTAATGATTTCGTTTCTTTCAACAAAACGAGAATTAAATTTTTTTTCCAAAATTTATAAGCAAGATTAATAGGTGGATTAACGAAATTGGGTGTCTTTTCCATTGCACTAATGGCATCTAAAGTGTTTCCATTTGCGGCTAAACTTTTAATCTTCAGTAAATGGTTTTTGTCATTTTGAAAATTTCTAGAACCATAGAAAAATAATGCTATCAATGAGATTAATACGATTAGGATAATTTTTGTTCGTTTTTTCATAGAAGCAATATTACAGGTCTTTTTTCTATGAAAATTGTACTAAACTAACCTTTAATTGTTTTTTTGAAAAGGAGTGGGGTTGTTGCTAAATATTTCTTGAAATTTCTATTAAAATGACTCTGATCGTAGAACCCCGCGTTTAATGCTATTTCTGTAATATTATTTTCTGTTAAAATTAAATTTTTAATAGAATGTTCGAGCCTGGTTTTGGTAAGATATTCCGATAGTTTAAGACCAGTAATTTCTTTGAATTTTCGAACAATATAGTTGGGGTGAAGCCCAAAATTAAGACTTAGCTTTTCAAGCGATAGGTGAGCTATTGGATTGTCATTTATATGTTCTTTAATTTGTTTTATCCAAGAGAGATTCCCTTTTTCATTTACAATATTAATATGAGTTAGCATAGATTCGTAACAATAAATATCTAGCAAATCATTCGACAATTTATGTTTTAGGGCATAAAGGACTTTGTAGATTTCAATCGTTCCTTTTTGTTTTGATTCTGATGATGGAAGTAGAAAATTATTATGATTCATCAAGTTTTCTTGATCATTGATTTCTATATTTAAGCAAAGGCTATCTTCATCATAAAATGAATTAGAATGCTCGTAACCAGCAGTTCGGTAAATTACATCTCCACAAGAAATAAGATTCTCAGTATTACTTTTTTCATTATAGTTGCCAGAAACTAATAAACACAAATACGGTTTGGAGTGCGAATGTTTTGAGATTTTAGAATCAGCAAGGTGATTTGTCAAGGAGATATTAAAACTTTCAGTCTTAAATGAGTTTTTTGTTATTCCAAAATATTTATTTTGCTCCATTCTATTGTAATTGTACATAAAATATTCTCGAAAATGGGTGAACGTTTCTTAAAACATTTTAAAAACCAAAGATATAAGAGACTTTGTAGGTTATGGTGAGGTAGAGTAATTAAATTAAGTTATTTTTTTCTTATGAATTGTGGTTAACAGCTTGATTAGAATATGCTTTAAGATTGTTTAAGTTGTTAATAGTTGTTTTCTTTTTTTTCAAAGGCTATTACGTATTTTACCCCACAGTTAGAAGAAAAATCTATTGTTCCGTTAATTTGCTCTGTCAGGGCTTTTACAATTTCAAGTCCAAGAGATTGTGAGTTCTTCCTATCCTCCATTATGCCTACTCCATTATCAGCAATAATGAGTTCGTGTTTGCCAGCCTTGTTTGTTAATTCTATTTGAATCTCTCCTTCTGTTCTACCCTTGAAGGCATGTTTGTATGCATTGGTTAGCAACTCGGTAATGATAAGACCGAGATTAATACTAAGGTCAATGTCAAAAATTGCTTGGGATTGTTTCACTGAACATTTTATACTATCGTTAGTGGAGTAACTGGTCGTAATCGATGCTGTTAGTTCGTTAATGTACTCACCAAAATTAATGGAAGATAGATTTTCAGATTGGTAGAGCTTAGTATGTATAAGGGCCATAGAATTGATTCGAGCCTTGCTTTTAGAGAGTGCTTCATGTACCAGTTTGTTATCAATATTGTTGAATTGGAGGTTGAGTAAGCTACTTATGATTTGTAGATTGTTTTTTACCCGATGGTGTATCTCTTTAAGTAACAGTTCGTTTTCACAATTTTTTCTTATGAGTTCTTCCTCCAATTTTTTCTTTTCTGTTATGTCTTGAGCAGTACCAACAAGGAAACCATCTGCGGTTCGTGTATTTGTCCATTGAGTCCAAACTTTACGTCCATCTTTAGCTGGTAAAAGATTTTCGAAAAGGTGTCTATCCTTAAGGCTCTCCTTTCCATTTGCCATTGCTGCAGTTTTAGCTTTTCTTGTACCAGTATTTTCACCGTCAGAAGTTAATTCCCACCAACCATCACCAAGGACCTCTTCTGGATTATAGCCGAGAATAGTCTTTATAGCTTTATTGGCAAAGATGATGGATCCGTTTGCATCTGCTACTAAAACAATAGCATTAATATCATCTAATGTTGCAAATGGACTGTCTTTTTTTGTCATCTATTTAAATCCTTGTTAAACGAAGTTAACCTTTTTTAAGGAGAAAATAAGTGAGATAATTTTTTTAAGATTATCTTTATCTTTTGTAAATTCTAAAAATCATTGTCAGTTCGAGTGATTTTTAGAAGCGAAGCGAAGAAAAGTTGTATCGAGAACAAAATGATTGAATAAAAAAGTTTGTTCTCGATACAAAATTCTTCCAGAATCTCACTCGAACTGACACTTTTTGAAAAATAAGATATGTCAAAAAAAGTAATGATTGTTGTTGGTACACGTCCCAACTTTATAAAAATAACCCAATTTCAAAAAGAATTTGAAGCTTATGGTGATGAGTTTGAATACATTTTAGTACATACACAACAGCATTACGATGCAAATATGTCTGACATATTTTTTAAGCAGTTAAAACTTAAAGAACCAGAATATCTTAATGTAAACCCTGCCAGTCCGGCAAACCAAATAGGACAAGCAATTATAGAAATTGAAAAAGCAGTAATTAAACATCAACCAGATGCGTTGGTGGTTGTGGGAGATGTAAACTCTACCTTAGCAGGAGCAATTGTAGGAAACAAAACAGGGACTAAATTATTTCATTTAGAAAGTGGTTTAAGAAGTTATGACAATGAAATGCCTGAAGAAATTAATCGGTTAATTACCGATTTAGTGTGTGATGGCATCTATCTCTGCCTCAACGGAATCTAT
>JAESTF010000153.1 GCA_016763795.1 Flavobacteriales bacterium | reverse complement strand
TGTTCATCCCAATCCAGTAGCAGGAATATTACCATCGATAGACACTGTTTGTGTAAATGAGAATATTATTTTTTCAAATAATTCTATTGGAGCAACAACTTATGCTTGGAATTTTGGTGATGGAGGAACAAGCGTAGCAATTAATCCTACTTATGCTTATTCTGCCACAGGAACTTATACGGTTCAGTTAATTAGTACATCGCCTTTTGCTTGTTCGGACACAATAACAACAACAATAGTTGTTGATTCATTACCAACTTCTAATTTTGGATTTACGATTGAATGTGTGGGAAATCCAACCATATTTACTGACTCTTCATCTAATGCAATTTCTTGGTCTTGGACTTTTGGTGATGGAAATAATTCTGTACTTCAAAATCCAAGTAATTCATATGCCGTTGCTGGAACTTATAATGTAACGTTAATTACAACAAATGTAGCTGGGTGTACACATACGATTACAATTCCTGTTGTGGTAAATAATGTCGCAGTTGCAGCATTTTCAACCACACAAACTTGTTTTGGAGCAGCTACTAATTTTACTGATTTATCATCAGGAACGCCAATTTCTTGGAGTTGGGATTTTGGCGATGGGAGTACAGCTATAACACAAAATCCATCAAATATTTATGGCGCTCCAGGCACATATAATGTAGCATTAATTGTTGCTGCTGGGAGTGGTTGTTTTGATACTATTGTTCAAGCAATAACTGTTGATTCAGTACCAACTGCTAATTATACATTTACAGATGTCTGCTCTAATGACACCACCTTTTTTATAAGTACCTCAACAGGAAATCCTGATACTTACAGTTGGACTTTTGGCGATGGGAATACAGATAACACAAACAATTCAACACCAAATAATATTTATTTAGTTGATGGCACTTACAATATTGAATTGATTATTGGCTATGCATCTACTGGCTGTACAGATACAATAACACAAGTTATTACTTCATACCCTCATACAGCTCCAAATTTCAGTAATAATACCGCTTGTTTAAATGACACTACTTTTTTTACCGATTTAACAGGAAATAGCCCAACCATTTGGACTTGGAATTTTGGAGATGGAAATACAGATAATGTTCAAAATCCAACTTATACTTATTTATTGGATGGAAACTACAATGTTACATTAACTACAGAAAATATATTTGGATGTGCTGATAGTGTTACTCAAGGAATAACAATTGATCCATTACCAATAGCCAACTTTAGTTTTGATACAGTTTGTTTAAATACAATTACTACATTTATCGATAACTCAATAAATGCAGTTTCTTGGGTATGGGACTTTGGTGATGGAAATACATCAGCAAGTCAAAATCCAACACATTTATATGGAGCAGATGGCACCTATAATACTGAACTTATTGTCACAAATCAATTTGGATGCACAGACACAACTGTCAATTCAATTATTGTAAACCCAAACCCTATAGCAGGTTTTACAACAGACACGGTGTGCTTTGGAGTTCCAACAACATTTACAGATATTTCTACTGGAACACCTGTAACTTGGGCTTGGAATTTTGGAGATGGAAATACAGACAACACTCAGTTTACCTCTAATACTTATGGTGTAGATTCTACTTACACAACCCAATTAATTGTAACAAATATATTTAATTGCGCAGATACAATTTTAAATACAGTAATTGTATTACCACAACCAACAGCTGCTTTTGATGTAACATTATCTTGTGCGAAACAACAGTCTATTTTTGTAGATACTAGTCAAGGAACCCCAACTAATTGGTCGTGGGACTTTGGGGATGGAAATACATCTAATTTACAAAACCCGAGTAATATTTATTTGTTAGGAGGAAATTATAATGTCCAATTAATTATTGGAAATGGAGCAGGATGCTCCGATACAATAGTAACTCCAATTGTTGTAAGTACAGTTCCTACACCAGGTTTTTCTGCTGATACAGTTTGTTTTGGTAATGTTACCACATTTACAGAAAATGTTATTGATGTTGCAGGAATTGCCACTTATGATTGGGATTTTGGTGACGGAAATACATCAATATCTCCTAATCCAACTTACATTTATCAAGCACCAGGAACATACAATGTTACTTTAATTGCTACTAATATAAATGGTTGTGATAGTTTTATAACAATCCCTGTTATTGTAAATGCAATACCAGTTGCAATTTATACCGTAGATACGGTTTGCTTAGGTTCAATAACAACTTTTGCCGATGCATCAACAGGAACACCAAATGGTTGGACTTGGAATTTTGGGGATGGGAATAATAGTAACATAGGCCCCGTTGCAACACATACTTATTTAACACCTGGTTCATTTTTAACCTCTTTAATTGTTTCTGGAGGTTCAGCAAATTGCACCAATCAAGCATTTCAAATTGTGGTTGTTGTAGATGATGTTGTTGCAGGAATTACTGTAAATACTCCAATTTGCGATAATGATGTAATTACTTTTAATGATAATTCAATTATTAATATTGGTTTTATAACCAATTGGACCTGGAATTTTGGGGATGGAAACACTTCAACCCAGCAAAACCCAACATATACTTATATGAATCCAGGAACTTATATTGTAAGTTTAACAGTAATATCTAATGGCGGTTGCACTAGTTCAACATCTGTAACCGTTACTGTAAATGAAAATCCAAAAGCGCTGTTCACTCCAGTAGATGGATGTTTAAATGGAGCAACATTGTTTACCGATTTATCAACAGGAACACCAACTGGTTGGGCTTGGAACTTTGGAAATGGAAACACTTCAACCCAGCAAAACCCAACACATATATATACTTCTTCAGGGCAATATAATGTAACATTGACTGTTATTTCTGATTCTGGATGTACAAGCCAACGAATAGAAACCATTCAAATATTTGATTTACCAGTAGCAGCATTTACAAGCGATGTGGTTTGTGTAAATGATATAATGACTTTTACCGATCAATCGGTAATTCCTGTAGGAACGATTACTGGATGGGATTGGGATTTTGGTGATGGAACTAATTCAACACAACAAAACCCTACAAATATTTATACTATTAATTCCCAGACATTTAATGTGCAATTAATAATAACTTCAAATGCTGGCTGTACTGATACATTATTACAACAGGTAAGTGTAAATCCAATACCTAGTTTTGATTTTTGGCCAATTTTAGCAAGTGGTTGTGAAGATGATGTAATACAGTTTATGGATACCTCCATATTAAATAATGCATTTATTACCAACTATGAATGGGATTTTGGAGATGGATTTAATTCTTTCTTACCAAATCCTTCGCATATTTATCCTAATGCTGGAACTTATACTGTAAGTTTAACACTAACAACATCTGATAATTGTACTAGTTCTGATACACTAGCATTTCCAGTACTAATTTATCCAAATCCAATTGCAGCATTTACACCAGAGCCAAATGAAGTATCTATTTATACTCCCACCATTGAATTCATTGATCAATCAACAAGAGCTGTAGGTTATGATTGGAATTTTGGAGATGGTATAGGAACAGCTACAATGAGTAATCCAATTTATGAATATCAAGATACAGGATATTTTACTGTAACACAAATTGTGATTAGTAATTTTGGTTGTAGAGATACAACTCAACGAGAAGCCTGGGTTAAAGGAGAGTATGTTTTATTTATGCCAAATGCATT
>JAESTF010000152.1 GCA_016763795.1 Flavobacteriales bacterium | reverse complement strand
TTATCTGTTTATCCTAATCCAGTTAAAAACAAATTGTTTGTTGAGTTAGCAAATGAAAGAGTTACCGAAATAAATGTAATTGATTATGCAGGTAGAATTGTAAAAACAATTAATGGTAATGTGAATACAGTTAATGTTTCTGATTTAACTAGAGGAATTTATATTCTTAAAATTGCTACAGAAAATGGTGTTTCTACAACACGTTTTGTTAAGCAGTAAAAATTAATAATAGGGGTGCTTGTATTTTCAAGCACCTCTATTTTTAGTAAATAATACAATGTTTAAATCACTATTTTTTTTCCTCATTATTTCTATTACTTTTTATTCGTATGGTCAAAAAATGCCTTTTATTAAAACGGAGAAGGCTATTGAAGATATCGAAAACATGGTATCTAAATTTGAGGAAATTCATTATAACCCTTATTTTAAAACAAGCCAGTCAGATTTTGTGAACTATAAATTAAAAAGTTATAGTTCTTGGAAACTTGATTCAATTTCATTTAAAGAATTTATGGCAACAGGAATGAAGCTTTCAGCATTACTTAGCGGAGGTCATTCTTACATGGATTGGCAAAATCCTAAAATAATGCCTTTAATACTATCATACCATTATATCCCATTTACTGGAAAGCTATCAACTGACAGTAAAACGTTAACTGTAACCAAATCAGGGCATTCAAGAATAAAAATAGGAACGAAAATACAAGCAATAAACGGAATAAATATAGTTGACTTATATAAAGAATGTGCCTCTTACATTGGAGGAATTGAAACATTTAAAAATTCTGGTTGCGAAAAAGTATTCCCTCTTTATTTATTTTTCAATGATAAATTAAAGGCTCCTTACTCCATATTATGTGATAATAAAGAAGAAATTGAAACCCCTGGGTTATCCATTAATGAGCTAATACCATTTATTAATGACAATAATGCTCAGCAAAATAACTATAGCTTTAAGATTATTGATAATGAAGTAGGCTTGATAAGTTATAACAGTTGTACAGGGTATAAAGAATTTGACCAATTCCTTAAAACAACATTTAAAGAAATAAAAAAGAAAAAAATTACAAGCTTAATTATTGATATTAGAGAAAACTCTGGTGGAAATTCAGCGTTAAATGATTTGCTATTGGTTTATATCACAACTAAACCTTATCGCCAATTTAGCGGTAGGTTTTGGAAAGTAAGTGAAGAAGCGAAAAAAGCATACGCTTCAAATCCTGTGTATGAAAAAAATGAAGGTGAGGATTTTATGAAAGAATATATGAATACACCAAATCAAGAAGTGATTGAATCGTTTGATAATAGCCTTACATATCCTAATTGTTCAAGAAAGTATTTTAATGGTAAAACATGTTTTTTGATAGGACCTAACACATTCTCTAGTGCAAACTTCTTAGCAGATGCAGTTAAAACCTATAAAATAAGTACTTTAATTGGTGCAGCAACTGGCGAAAATACGAATGATTTTGGCGAGCAGATAAGCTTTTCGCTTAAGAACTCTGGATGTAAAGTGTACATTAGTTCAACTTATGATATTGGTGCAAATGGAGATAAAACTGTTTTTGAACCTGTTTACCCAGATGTAGAAGTAAATAGTAATGTTTTAGAGTTTGCTACCGATTGGATAAAGATGAATTCTGCCAAAAAAAATGAAAATGATAAATTAAAACAGAAAGATGGGTTGTAAGTAGTAAGTTTTTTTCAACTAAAAGCTAGTATCAATATTTGATACTGGCTTTTTTTATAACTTTGCTTTTTTTAAGAATAGATTATGTCAACAATCAGAATAACCAAAGAATTTAACTTCGAGATGGCTCATGCTTTAGTTGGACATGATGGACCTTGTAAAAATATACACGGACATTCCTATAAGTTTAATGTTACTGTAAAAGGTAAAGTTAAAAATGGTACAGAAGATTCTGATGAAGGAATGGTGGTAGATTTTACAATAATCAAAAATATTGTAAAGGATTTAATTGTAGATGAATATGATCACTCTTTAGTATTGTGGGATAAAATGAATATTGATAAAAACCAATTAAGTTTTATGAATAAGTTGATTCTTGTGCCCTTTAACCCAACTTGCGAAAACCTATTGGGTTTTTATGCTGAAAAAATAAAAAAAGAATTACCATCTAATATCCAATTAACTCATTTAATGCTAAGAGAAACACCGAGTTCTTATGCTGAATGGTTTGCAGAGGATAATTAAAGTTTTTGTAATGCTGAGCTTTTCGAAGTATAGTGAAAACGAAACTGATAATTCTCATTTTTTTAAAATCATTCATTTATGTATCTTTACGACAAGATGAAAAAAAGTATCGTATTGTATAAGGTAAGAGAAAAGCAAGAACTTAAAAGAAGTCCTGAATGATTTTTGTAATGACTTAATTAATAATCATTATTCATTATAAAATAATCAGTATAAAATGTCACGATATCATAAACTGGGAAAAATTCCAAAAAAACGACACACTACATTTAAGAAAGAAGACGGGAGTTTATACCAAGAAGAACTTTTTGGAACTGCGGGTTTTGCAGGTATGTCATCATTAATATATCATTTATATCCACCAACAGTAGTTAGTGAAATTAAAAGAGTTAAAGATTTAGCACCTAAAATTGCTGTAGAAAAAAACATGAAAGCATTAAGCTTTAAAGGTTTTTCTTTACAACCAGAAGAAGATTTTTTAGAAAGCAGAAAGATACTTTTTGTAAACAATGATATGAAGATAGGTTTAGCAGCGCCTAAATTATTTTCGAAAGATTATTTTTACAGAAATGGAGACTCTGATGAAATGCTATTTATCCATGTTGGTTCAGGAACACTAAGAACTATGTATGGGAATTTAGAGTTTAAATACGGGGACTATTTAATTATACCTAAAGGAACAACATATCAAATAGATTTTGATACAGAAGAAAACAGAATATTGTTTATCGAATCTAAAGGTGCACTTACAACTCCAAAGAGATACCGGAACAATTACGGACAATTATTAGAGCATTCTCCATTTTGTGAACGTGATTTTAGATTGCCAAAAGATTTAAAAACGCATGATGAAAAAGGCAAATTTAAGGTCTTATCAAAAAAACAAGATGTTCTTTGGGAATATACACATGAAAATCATCCATTCGATGTTGTAGGCTGGGATGGGTTTAATTATCCGTATGCTTTTTCAATTCATGATTTTGAACCAATAACAGGTAGAATTCATATGCCACCACCAATTCATCAAACTTGGGAAGCTCCAGGATATGTAGTTTGTTCATTTGTTCCACGAATGTATGATTATCATCCAGAATCAATTCCTTCCCCTTACCATCATAGTAATATTGATTCTGAAGAATTACTATATTATGTTGATGGTGACTTTATGAGTAGGAATGATATTGATAAAGGGCAACTTACGTTACATCCAGGTGGAATTCCTCACGGACCGCATCCGGGAGCAATCGAACGAAGTGTTGGTAAAGAAAAAACAGAGGAATTAGCAGTTATGATTGATCCGTTTAATCCGTTAATGATTACTGAGGAAGCAATGAATTTAGAGGTAGACGACTATTATAAAAGTTGGAACCACTAAGAGTATAATGTATAAATTTAATAATTAGCTAATGAAACAATGTCTAGCTAATTAAAATCAAAAACTTACAATTAAGAAATTATTACATTGATTAATTGTTTAATTAA
>JAESTF010000151.1 GCA_016763795.1 Flavobacteriales bacterium | reverse complement strand
TTCTATGGTCATATTAATGTATGGTTTAGAAATAATCTCCCCCTTAAATTCAAGTTGAAGTCCATTTTTTAATTTCGGAGCAATCATCAGCATTGCAGAAATATACTGACTACTCACACTCCCGTCAATCGAAATTTTCCCTCCTTCCAATTCTTTTCCAGTAATTTTTATCGGAGGATAACCTTCTTTTTCTAAATATTCTATCTCAGCTCCCAGTCCTATCAAAACATCAACCAACACCTTTATTGGTCTTTGTTTCATCCGAGGCTCTCCTGTTAAGAACACTTCTTCTTTTTTAATTGCTAAAAAAGCAGTTAAAAAACGCATTACCGTACCTGCTAGTTTAACATTTAATTCTTTTTCAGAAGAATTTAAAAGCTTTTGTAAAACAACTGTGTCATCAGAAATTGAAAGGTTATCTATCTCAAAATTACCCTCGCATAAAGCCTGAATAATCAATGCTCTATTACTTTCGCTTTTAGAGGAAGTAAGTGTTATTTCTCCTTTAAAAATTTTAGTTTGAGGTGATAATGTAATGCTCATTTTATTATTTTTAATAACTTAAGCACTCTCTTTTTCTAAAAGAGAGTTATAATAATTTAAGCTCTCTAAAATCAAATCTACATCAATATTTACATTAAAATGAGCTTTACCTATTTCTGATAATAACGTGAAATTAATTTTATTGTTTTCATTTTTCTTATCATGTTCCATCAGTTCAATCAATTGATGAAAATTAGATTCGTCTAATTGATATGGTTGGTATAAACTCAATATCAGAGAAGAAATTTGAAGTAATTCACCAGCCGAAAGTTCAGTAACCGAATTCGAAATATAACTTTCGCAAATCATTCCTATTGCAATTGCTTCGCCATGTAATAATGGAATTTTATCATTTTTTAATGAACAGCTTTCTATTGCATGCCCAATAGTATGCCCAAAATTTAACAATTTACGTTCTCCTCTTTCTAATGGGTCATTGATAACTATTTCATTTTTAATATTGATAGATGTTGTAATAAGTTCTACCCAATTTTCGGAATCAGAAAGCATTCCTTGCTTTAATATATTCCAATACTTTTTATTTTTAATTAACCCATGTTTTAACGCTTCTGCATAACCAGAAAGCATTTGTCTTTTATCTAATGTTTTTAAAAAATCAGGATAAATAAACACTCCTTTTGCTTCATTAAAAACGCCTATTATATTTTTCAAGCCTTCAAAATCAACTCCGGTTTTACCACCTACTGAAGCATCAATTTGAGAAAGTAATGTTGTTGGCACATTAATAAAATCTATTCCTCTTTTGTATGTTGAAGCAATAAAACCACCCATATCAGCAATTACACCCCCACCTAAATTAATTAACAATGAACTTCTATCTGCTTTGTAATCTGCTAACGTTTTCCATAATTCGTAACAAATATCAAGCGTTTTATGTTCTTCACCACTATCTATTTCTAAAATTTCCGCATTATTTAACGCTTTGTTTTGAATAAGAAATTCAGGAATACAGTTTTCCAGTGTATTTTCATCTACTAAAATAAATATTTTACTATTCTTATATGGTCTTAAATATTCAGTTAAGACATTAAAAACACCTTCTCCAATAAAAATTTCAGAAGCTTTAGTCTTAATATTTACAATATTATTAATAGGCATTACGTAATAAATTTATTTTGTAAAAATAACTTATTTCTAACTGAGTGAAATCATATTTTCTACTAATTTCGTGAAGTAATTTTGAGCCAATACATTTATTCATGGATTTTAACAATACCGAAGTAGCTTTTTCAGGAAAAAGCAATGCTGATTTAAGCAGAAGTTACTGGTTATTTAAAATAATTGGCTGGAATTGGCTCATAAAACTGAGTCCGATACTTCTAAAAATATTTATGCCACTTTGGTTTCCGATTCCAATAATAAAAGCAACTATTTTTAAACAGTTTTGTGGTGGGGAAAGTATTGACGAATGTGAGCAAAAAATAACGGAACTAAATTCTCTAAACGTAAAAACAATCTTAGACTACTCAGTTGAAGGGAAAGAAGAAGAAACTGTTTTTGATGAAAATTTACAAGAAGCTTTAAGGGCTATAAAAAAAGCCAGCAATAACCCTAATATTCCGTTTTCAGTGTTTAAGCCTACTGGGTTTGGTAGGTTTGATTTATTAGAAAAAGTAAATGAGAAAAAACACTAACTAAAAATGAGCAAACCGAATTTAGCCGCGTAAAAAATAGAATAGACATTATTTGTGCTGCTGGTTTTAAAGCCAATATTCCTATTTTTATTGATGCAGAAGAAACATGGATTCAAAATACTATAGATGATATTGCATTAGAAATGATGCGCAAATACAACAAAGAAAAAGCCATTGTTTATAATACGGTTCAAATGTATCGTTGGGATAGAATTACTTATTTGAATGAGCTAAAAGTAACTTCAGAAAAAGAGAGCTTCTTTATTGGAATGAAATTAGTGAGAGGAGCTTATATTGAAAAAGAAAGAGAACGTGCCAAAAAAATGGGATATAAAGACCCCATGCAAAAAACACAAGAGAATACTGATAGAGATTATAATGATTCAGTTAAATTTTGTATCGAAAACATTGATAAAATTGCATTATGCTGTGCTTCTCACAACGAAAAAAGCAACTTATTATTAATAGATCTAATGAAACAACATAATATTAATGTTGATGATAAGCGCATTTATTTTGCTCAATTATTGGGTATGAGTGATCACATTAGCAATAATATGGGAAAAGCAGGTTACAATGTTGCCAAATATGTTCCTTATGGTCCTGTGAAAGAGGTAACTCCTTATTTAATAAGAAGAGCCCAAGAAAACACTTCTGTTGCTGGTCAAACAGGAAGGGAACTTTCTTTAATTAAAACAGAACAAAAGCGAAGAAAAAAATAAAAGCATTTTTCAAACCTTTTCTCTTTCCTCTAATCTCTATTCTCTATTTTTACCTTATGCAAAAACTAAAATTAGCAGGCTTATCAATTCTTAGTGGTTTATTGATGGGTATTTCTTGGCCTGCTACAGGTAATTTAGCTCCTTTATTTTTCATTGCTTTAATTCCGCTACTTTATGTGGAACACATCATTTCTCAGAATTTAGACAAATACAAATCACGACACGTATTTTTTGCTGCTTATACTACCTTTTTTACATTTAATGTCTTTACACTTTGGTGGATTTGGTTTGCTTCGGCAGGAGGTATGGCAATGGTTGCTATTATTTACACTTTTTTTATGGCAACAATCTTTTACTGGTTTCATACTGCTAAAAAAAGATTAGGAACCAAAAGAGGTTACATTGCTCTAGCTGTTTTATGGGTAGGTTTTGAATGGCTTCATTCTAATTGGGAGCTTTCTCATCCTTGGAACACTCTTGGGAACACTTTTTCTAATTATCCAGAATTGGTTCAATGGTTTGAATTTACAGGAGTAATGGGCGGAACTTTATGGATATTTATTGTAAATATTTTATTATTTCTACTTTTCAAAAACATATTCCTTTTAAAAGAACCTATTAAAGATAACATTAAATTTATAAGCCTAGTTACTGCAATCATCTTTATACCAGTCATCTATTCAATTACTACCTATGTTAATTATGCTGAAGAAGAAAATCCTATTGAGGTAGTTGTAATTCAACCAAACATTGACCCTTACCATAAATTTGGAAGAATTACTGAAGCGGAACAGGTTGATAAAATAATAGCTCTGGCTAAACAAAAAATTACATCAAGCACTCAATATGTTGTTGCTCCAGAAACTGCCATTCCTAGAGGAAGTCTAGAGGCTGATTTTGAGAATAATTACGGCATTATTGAAATAAGAAAGCTAATTAACGACTATCCAAACATTAAATTTATAACAGGAATTAGTTCTCAAATTGAATACGGAATTAGCGACACAAAACCCACTTTAACAGCACGTAGTTATGGCAATCCTAAAAAATGGTACGATGCTTTTAATACTGCTATTTTAATAGATAAATCATCTACTATTCAAACTTACCATAAATCTAAATTGGTATTGGGTGCAGAAAAAATGCCTTACCCCAAACTATTAGCTCCTTTGGAAAGTTTTGCTGTTGATTTAGGTGGAACTTTTGGTAGTTTGGGAGCAGAAAAAGAAGCTAAAATTTTCACAACTAATTCTATTGCGATTGCTCCTGTAATTTGTTACGAATCTGTTTTTGCTGGTTACTGTTCTAGCTATGTGAAAAAAGGAGCTAATCTTATTTTTATTATTACTAACGATGGCTGGTGGAAAGATACTCCTGGCTACCAACAACATTTAGCTTTTGCTCGTTTACGAGCGATAGAAAACAGAAGAAGTATTGCTCGAAGTGCGAATACCGGAACCTCTTGTTTTATTAATCAACGAGGTGATATTTTACAAGCTACTAATTGGTGGAAGGAAGGTTCAATTGCTCATTCTCTTAATAGTAATGATAAAATGACCTTCTATTCAGAAAACGGAGATTGGCTAGGAAGAGTTCTTGCTGCGTTATCGGTTATTCTCTTATTATGGAGCTGGTCGATAAAAATTAAAGAAAAATTTACAAAGAATTAATTTTTCCTACCCACCAATTTCTTACAAAAAATAAGGCTTATACTAAATTCTTTTTCAACTTACACAGAAGTTCTATCTCTAGAGATTTTATTACATACTCATAAGATAAATCATTCAACTACTTTCACCTCGTTTTCTTCTAAAATCATTTGATCAATCATAAACAGATTTTGTTGAGCCAACTTGTACTTAGGATAAACGTCAATTGCCATTTGAAACATTTGCTTCGCCCCCTTATTATCTGAGGACTCTGTTTTAATAAACCCTAACAGATTATAGGCACTTGCTTTGTACGGAACTTCTTGAACAGAATTACCTGTATACTCTTTGTAAAAGAGATTTTCTGAAAGACTATCAACCAATATCATTTCCAAATACTTAGTAGCTTCAACAAGTTTTTTTTGATTGATATATGCAAAAGAAATTTCATATTTCATCGATATATCAATAGTATCTGTAACTTCTAGGTACTTTCCATAATCGATCATAAGTTTGTAATCTTTCAAAATTCTACTACACTCAAACGCCAATATAGTCGTGCTAACATTTTCATTAAATTCCAATGCCTTTTTACAACTCTTTAGTGCTGGTCTATAATCTTTTGATCTAAAATAAATTTTAGCTAACGTATCGTAATAATCATGGTTATTACTATCTATTGCTAGCATGTTGAACATGGCCATCCTAGCAACATCCCAATCTTCAATCTCCATTGCATTTTCATATATTCCCTGATTCATTTTCAATCTATCTTGATCAAATCCTGAAGAACATGATGTAATAATTAATACCACAGATAATACAATTGACCAACTGAAAACTCGCTTAAAATCCATATTTTTAGTGTTATGAAAAACATAATTGCCAAAATAGCAACCCCTAATAACGGAATAAAATTAAGCATTTTTAGAATTTTATTTGGTCTTATTATCTTTTGGGAATTCGGACAACTTTGTCTTTGGAGAAATATTGGTGAATACAAGTACATTAATACGGTAATTCATTTCAAATTCCCTTTCTTTTCATGGGTCAAGCAATTGCCTGATGAATTAATGAACCTCTTGTTCTTATTTGGAGTTCTTCTTTCTGTGTTATTTATTCTCGGTGCTTTTTACAAATACGTAGCTCCTTTTCTTTTCTGGGTTTATTCCTATCTAGTAATGATTGATATTTCTTATTGGAATAATCATTACTACTTCTACATGTTAATCTTATTCCTATTCATTTTTGCTAATGCAAATTATCGATTATCAATAGATAATAAACGAAAACAGGAATTAATCCCTCCTCAAAATTGGAATTTATGGATCATGTGCTTTACTGTAATAATAGTTCTTTTTTATGGTGCGATTTCAAAATTCAATAACCCTGACTGGTTTTCTGGATTGGCATGTTAC
>JAESTF010000150.1 GCA_016763795.1 Flavobacteriales bacterium | reverse complement strand
TTTGGTCACATCTAAAATTTCAAATCATCGTTTACAGAGAATATACCGCTATTTTTTTCTATAAATTAAAAGGCTGGATTTAATTCTATTTTATTATTGCTAAATTTTAATCTTAATTTCTTGTGCAGATACCACATTTTAGGTACTTTTGCTTTAATTTAGAATGAATCTAAATAAGAATATTATGATAACAGTTTCAGAAAACGCAAAGAACCAGGCAATTACGCTAATGAAGGAAGATAATGCTCCCAAAGGAAGTTTTATTCGAGTTGGAGTTAAAGGCGGAGGTTGCTCAGGATTAACTTATGATATGAGTTTTGATCACATTATTAATGATGATGATAAAGAGTTTGAAGACAAAGGCGTTAAAATAGTTTGTGATAAAAAAAGTATCCTTTACCTCGCTGGAACAGAATTAGATTTTTCTGGAGGTTTAAATGGTAAAGGGTTTGTATTTAACAATCCAAATGCCAATAGAACTTGCGGTTGTGGAGAAAGTTTTTCGCTATAAAAATGAGTAAAATTAAAACAATAACAGAAGACGAGCTAGGAAAGCAGTTAGAAGAAAATCAAGAATACAAATATGGTTTTACTTCTGATATCGATTCCGAAGTAATTCCTATTGGTTTAGATGAAGATGTAGTACGCTTAATTTCTTCAAAAAAAGATGAGCCACAATGGCTATTAGATTGGCGATTAAAAGCTTTTGCTTATTGGAAAACAATGACAGAAAAAAAATGGGCTCATGTTAGTTACCCAGAAATTGATTTACAATCAATTTCTTATTATTCTGCTCCAAAAGAAATGAAAGATGTAGATTGGAATGATGTGGATCCAGAGTTGAAAGCTACTATGGATAAATTAGGCATTTCTATGGATGAGCAAAAAGCATTAAGCGGTGTTGCCGTTGATTTTGTTTTTGATTCTGTTTCTGTTAAAACTTCTTTTCAAGATAAGTTAGGTGAGTTAGGAATTATTTTCTGTTCATTTAGTGAAGCCGTTAAAGATCATCCTGAATTGGTTAAAAAATATTTAGGAACAGTTGTTCCAAGTACAGATAATTATTATGCAGCATTAAATTCAGCTGTTTTTTCTGATGGATCTTTCTGCTATATCCCTAAAGGAGTACGTTGTCCGATGGAATTATCTACTTACTTTAGAATAAATGAAGCAAACACAGGTCAGTTTGAAAGAACATTATTAATAGCTGACGAAGATAGCTACGTAAGTTATTTAGAAGGATGTACAGCTCCACAGCGTGATGAAAACCAGTTACACGCTGCTGTAGTTGAGCTAGTTTCTTTAGATGGTGCTGAAATAAAATATTCCACGGTACAAAACTGGTATCCTGGAGATAAAAATGGTGTTGGTGGAATTTACAATTTTGTAACAAAAGGAGGCATTTGCCATAAAGGATCCAAAATATCTTGGACCCAAGTTGAAACAGGCTCTGCTGTAACTTGGAAATATCCTTCTTGCATCTTAAAAGGCGATAACTCTATTGGTGAATTTTTCTCAGTAGCTGTTACCAACAATTATCAACAAGCTGATACAGGAACAAAAATGATTCACCTTGGTAAAAACACCAAGAGTACTGTTATATCAAAAGGCATTTCTGCTGGTCACAGTAATAATTCATATAGAGGCTTAATTCAGATTAATAAGAATGCTACCAATGCTAGAAACTTTACGCAATGTGATTCTCTGTTAATGGGTGATCAATGTGGTGCTCACACGTTTCCTTACATCGAGGTGAAAAATAGTAGCGCAAAAGTAGAACATGAAGCAACAACATCTAAAATTGGTGAAGACCAGCTTTTCTATTGTAATCAGAGAGGTATCAGTACCGAAAAAGCAATTAGTTTAATTGTAAATGGGTATTGCAAAGATGTCTTAAATCAGTTACCTATGGAATTTGCTGTTGAAGCACAAAAATTATTAGAAATTAGTTTAGAAGGTTCTGTAGGTTAATTTTTAGATAGTTATGAAAAGATTTTTATCGATACTGTTTTTTTTATGCCTAGTAAACTTTGTTCAGGCCCAAGATGAAAATGCTCGAAAAGAACATTTCAATCTAAAAAAGACAGTTGCAATTTCTGCATATGATCCTGTATCATATTTTACTGGAGTTCCGTTAAAAGGATCTCCTAACTTTATTCATCTACATAATGGAATTGTATATTTATTTTCTTCAAATAAAAACAAAAAAAGCTTTATTGAAAATCCTTCTAAATATGAACCTGCATATGGTGGCTGGTGCGCTTACGCAATGGGATTAAAGAAAGTAGACAAGGTTGCTATCAATCCAAAAACATATAAAATAATTGACAACAAACTTTATTTATTCTACAACAAATTCGGAATTAACACTAAAGAAAAGTGGGATAAAGAAGGAGAAAAAAAATTGAAAACTAACGCAGATAAGAATTGGAATAAAATTATTTCAAAATAAGATTTAAGGAAATGTTAAGTATAAAAAATTTACACGCCAACATAGGCGACAAAGAAATTCTTAAAGGAATTAATTTAGAAATTAAAGCTGGAGAAATACATGCTATCATGGGTCCAAATGGCTCTGGAAAAAGCACTCTATCAGCTGTAATTGCTGGAAAAGATGAATATGAAGTAACAGGAGGATCTGTTCGTTTTTATGGAAAAGATTTATTGGATTTAAGCCCTGAAAACAGAGCTAGAGAAGGCGTTTTTTTAGCTTTTCAATATCCGATAGAAATACCTGGTGTAAGCAACATTAATTTCTTAAAAACTGCGATTAATGAAACTAGAGCTTATCATGGTCAAGACCCCATTAAAGCAAAGGAATTTTTAGCTTTGGTTAAAGAGAAATCAGCTTTAGTAGAATTAGATGCTAAATTAGCTTCTAGATCTGTAAATGAAGGTTTTTCTGGTGGAGAGAAAAAGAGAAATGAAATATTTCAAATGGCAATGCTAAACCCTAAGTTGGCTATTTTAGATGAAACGGATTCTGGATTAGATATTGACGCACTAAGAATTGTTGCCAACGGAGTTAATCAACTAAAATCTAAAGACAATGCAACTATAATTATTACGCATTACCAACGATTATTGGATTATATCGTTCCTGATTTTGTACACGTACTTTATGATGGAAAAATCGTTAAAACTGGCGGAAGAGAATTAGCCTTAGAGCTAGAAGAAAAAGGCTACGACTGGATTAAAGAAGAAGTTAATGCAGTAAGCTAAGATTTAGAAAGATGACGACAACAGAATTAACAAAAAAAAATATGCTCATAGAAAGTCTAAATGAATTAGATTT
>JAESTF010000149.1 GCA_016763795.1 Flavobacteriales bacterium | reverse complement strand
TCCTGTATTCCTTAATTCTGAATAAAAAATCTTAATTTTTTTCTTGTACCTTTTCTGCAATTTTGGTATTTGTCTTTTCGTTGTATTTATCATTGATAATTGCACCAATTCTTCCGACACATTTGCCATTTTTATGAGCGGTCCAAAATTTTGCTGTACAAAATCGAAATGCTGGGTTAAAGTCTGCTTGTAGCGCCTTTACTTCATCTTTTTTAATAGGGGGGACCCAAAAATCATTTCCTTTATAAATATCAAACTGAACGTTTACAAAATTTTTACGATCTGCTGCAGATATTACTTCTTTAATCTCAATAGCCATTTTAGTTGAGTATGTTTTCTAATTTTTATCTTCTGCTTTTATAAGCTTATCATCAATTACAAAATAATCAATTAATTTTTCAAACTGTTTTAATTCATTTGGCGCACCAAACCTATCTAGTATTATTTTCTTTTTCCCTTTATAAATTACAAGAACTAGGGTAGAAGGAATATCTGAGATATTAGAATCATATTTATCTTTCATTTCAAAAAGTTTAATAAACTCTATTTGATTTTTAATTTCAGTTAATTGATTTTGGTTTAAGATTTTAGTGTAAGCGCCTATTTTTTTAGCGAATTTTATACCTTCATATTCAACCTTTCCCGTATTATAAATTTTTATTTTATAGGTAGCACACTGACCATAACAAGGAGATCTTTCCATCGTTATAAATATTTTTTCAGTAGTTTCTGTTTCTTGATTAGTACTTTCTGTAAGCTCTGGTAAATTAGATGTTTCTACTGTGCTCTTGTGTTGGTTACAAGAAAATATAAGGGTTAAAAAAAATATGAGAATAAGGTTTTTCATACTACTTTATTTTTTTTTGCGTTGAGCCTGCATTGTTTGAGCATCTTTCATTCGTTGCTCTAACTTAGCTGCAAAGCCGCCTTTTTTCTTCTTCTTTTTCGCTTTATTGGCTTGTATTTTTGCGTGTAATTTATCTTCATCAACAATCCATTTTCTAATAACATATTGTTGACCAATGGTAATAACGTTAGCAATTAAATAATAAAAACTTAACCCTGCGGCATAGCTGTTAAAGAAAAATAACATCATTATTGGCATTAAGTAAGTCATCATTTTCATCTGACCAGCCATCATACCACCATCATCACCACCCATACCTGGTGTCATTTGACTATTTGCTTTAGTGTAAAAAATCATAGAGACAGCCATCATTAAGGTAAATAAACTAATATGATCTCCATACATAGGTATATTAAATCCTAAATCGTAAATAGAATCGTAAGTGGATAAATCTTCTGCCCATAAAAAACTCTTCTGACGTAAATCAAACGTTGCAGGAAAAAATCGGAATAACGCAAATAAAATAGGCATTTGAATTAACATGGGAATACAACCTGCCATAGGGTTAACACCTGTTTGTCGATACAAAGCCATGGTAGCTTGTTGTTGTTTCACTTTATCACCACCATTTTTTTTCTTTAACTCTTCAATTTCAGGTTTTAATACCCTCATTTTAGCACTACTTAAATACGTTTTCCAAGTAATAGGGAGAAGAAATGATTTGATAATTAAGGTTAATAATAGAATAACAATACCAATAGAAATACCAAATCCATTTAAGAAATTAAAAACAGGTCTTATCAGTATGATGTTTACCCAACCAAAAATTCCCCAACCGTAATCTAAACTTTCATCTAATCCAATAGCAACTGCTTCTAAATCTTCGTGTCTGTTTGGCCCAAAATAATATTGCATTGCAAATTTTTCATCCCTTTTCCCATCAAAAGGAATGGTAATGTTGGCGTTCATTCCTTGCACCTAATTTTCAGTTTGCCCTTCAGGGAGTTCAATTGTTTCAATGTCAGAATCAGCATCGAAAGGTTTATCAGTAGCAATTAAAGTCGTATTGAAGTATTGTTGTTTAAACATAATCCAATTAACATCTGCTTCTAGGTCATCTTTTTCATATTTTGTTTCAAAAATATAATCAATATCTCCATTGCTGTATTTGTAATAAATAGTACTTTTTTGTTGTTGATTTGGAATTGTTTTTTCTTGGTCAGGTGTAAACATACTCCAATTTAAGTAGTATGGAAATCCTCTTGAGATAACATCATCAAAACCAACAGAATTTAACTCAAAATCAACTAGATAAGAATTACCAGAAAGGGTGTATTTATATTCTAAATATTTGTCTTTAGAACCATAATAGAGTTTCATAGAAAGACTTTTAGAACCATTTTGTTCAACATTAAATGATGCATCTGCTGTTTCAAAAAATAAATTTTCCGTATTTACTACTTTTGTCCCACCAATTCCATCATTTATTGTTAATTCAAGATTAAATCGAGAAGAATCTTCATGAAATAAGAATAATGGTAATGAATCATAGGTGTGAAATTCCTTTAACTCAACTGAGCTAACTCTACCACCTTTGTTAGAAATGGTCACTTTAATTTTTTCGTTTTCTATGATGAAGCTTTGTTTTTCTCCATTAGCAACATTTGCAAAACCAGCATATTTAGCTAAAGTTGCTGTATTTATAATGGAATCTGAAGTTTGTATTTGATTACTGTCTAAATTAGTAGGAAGTAGAGTAGAGTCGGTATCTGTAATTGGAGTATTAGCTTTTTCTTGTTTTTCATCAACCTGTTCTTGTTTTGTAGCTGCTAATTTTTCTTCTTTAGCTTTTGCTTTTAACTCTTCTTCACTTGGCTGTGTAAAATAGGTAGTTGCTAATAGGATTCCTCCAATTAAAACTAACCCAATTATAGAGTTTTTGTCAAATCCTTTTTTTGCACTCATTATTTTATGATTGTCTAAAAATTAGTTATTGATTTTTTAATTACTTGCAGTTTGCATTTTTTGTTCAGTTACTAAAGTACTTGCTTTAATAAAGTTTACAAAAAGTGGGTGGGGGTTTATTACAGTGCTTTTGTATTCTGGGTGAAACTGAACACCTACAAACCATGGGTGATTTTCAATTTCTACAATTTCTACTAAATTATTATCAGGATTTATTCCTGTAGCTTTCATTCCTGCGGCTTCAAATTCTTCTTTGTATTTATTGTTAAACTCGTAACGGTGTCTATGCCTTTCCGAAATGTTTTTTTCAACATAAGCTTCAAACACGTTAGAATTTTCTAAAATACTACAAGGGTAGGCACCTAAACGCATGGTACCACCTTTTTCTGTGACAGTACGTTGCTCTTCCATTAAATAAATAACAGGATTTGTAGTGTTAGCATCCATTTCGGTAGAATGTGCATCAGTGTGGTTTAATACATTCCTAGCAAATTCGATGACAGCAGCTTGCATTCCTAAACAAATACCAAAGAATGGAATGTTATTTTCTCTAGCAAACTTAATGGTAGAAATTTTACCTTCAATTCCTCGCTCTCCAAAACCTGGTGCAACTAAAATACCATCTAAATTAGATAGTTTCTCTGCAGAATTTTCATTGGTTATTGCTTCAGAATGAATCCACTTGATAGTAACCTTTGTATCGTTTTGTGCTCCAGCATGAATTAATGCCTCAGCAATAGATTTATAAGAATCTTTTAATTCGATGTATTTGCCAACCAAACCAATAGTTGTTTTATGTGTTGGATTTTTAATTTTACTTAAAACTTCATTCCACGCAGTAAGTGTGGGGTTTTCTTTGTATGGAAGTGATAGCTTATCTAAAACGATTGTATCTAAACCTTCAGCTTTCATTAAGTTTGGAACATCATAAATGGTGTTAGCATCAATTGCTTGGATAACCGCTTTTGGTGCGATATTACAAAATAAAGCTACTTTTTCCTTTACCCCTTCGGTTAATTTATGTTCTGTTCTTAAGGCCAAAATATCTGGTTGAACACCAGATTCTAATAATTGTTTAACAGAGTGTTGTGTCGGTTTTGTTTTTAATTCTCCCGAAGCAGCTAAATATGGAACTAAGGTTAAATGTAAAACAATACAGTCAAAATTTGGTTCCCACTTTAATTGACGAACAGCTTCAACGTAAGGTAAAGATTCAATATCTCCAACTGTACCACCAATTTCGGTAATAACAATATCGTATTTACCAGTATTTCCTAGTAATTTAATTCTACGTTTTATCTCATCAGTAATGTGAGGAATAACCTGAACTGTTTTCCCTAAATAAGCACCTTCACGTTCTTTATTAATAACGTATTGGTAAATTCTACCTGTGGTTACATTATTTGCTTGTGAAGTTGATACATTTAAAAAACGTTCATAATGACCTAAGTCTAAATCAGTTTCAGCTCCATCATCAGTAACAAAACACTCACCATGCTCGTAAGGATTTAAAGTTCCCGGGTCAACGTTAATGTATGGATCTAATTTTTGGATGGTAACAGAGTAACCTCTCGCTTGTAAAAGTTTTGCTAAAGATGCTGCTATTATTCCTTTCCCTAATGAAGAAGTAACTCCTCCAGTTACAAAAATATACTTAGTTGATGATGGCATTTATTCGTTTTTCAAAATATCACGCAAAGGTATAAATATTAATAGGTTTTTAATAAATTTAGTATATATAATATTTAATTAAAAGTGCATAAAAAAAGCACCGACTTTTAGTTGGTGCTTTTTGTTGTTGTGATTAATATTTTATCGGAGTACAGTAACAGTTCGTTGGTCAAGAGTGACAACTTCACTGCCATAAATTCCAGAAACTAAAACAAAATATGTACCGTTAGGAACATCACCTCCGCTTTTATTTGTACCACTCCACTCAAAAGTAGGTATTTTACTTTCATAAACTAAAGTACCCCATCTGCTATAAATTTTCACAGATATTTCATCGTTACATGGATTAGATATGCCGCCAATTCTATAAAAATCATTTATTCCATCTCCATTAGGTGTAATTACATTGGGAACAACATCTAAACTATCAAAAGGAGGAGTAACTGTTATTACAAAATCCATAGTATCTTTTTTAAATGCTGTAGGGCAGTCTATAGAAGATAGAATTGCTCTAACATTAAATGACCCTCCAATATGTTCACAATCTGGAGTCCAACAAAAACGTGTCGCTAAAAACTGAGTATTTTGTGCTCCGTTAGGTACACCAGTAGTAACACTATTTGCATGCTCAAAGCTATTATAAACAAAGTTACTAGATATAGAAGGATATTCGGCTCCTTCATTAAATATATCAGAAATAATTTCAATATTTAATAAATCTACTATACTGGTGTCTTCAAAAATAATGTTTTTACAATATTCTTGACCATAAGGTATTGATTTTGCTCCAACATAATCTAATTCTGCTGAAGGAGGTACAACAGTTATGAAGAAAGGTAAACTATCTTTAGATAAGCCATCGCAACCATTAGAGAAACCATTTACTTGAAAAGGGAATGTCTGTCCTACTTGGTCGCAACCTGGAGTCCAACAAAAACGTTGACCGATTGTACCTTCATTAAACTCTAATCCTAAAGCTATATCAAAGTAATTAGTATCTGTTTTTGTTGTGTCTGTAAAGAAAGATCCATTCCAATTAGTTAAAAAAGTAAGACTATCATTTGCATCAGGAATTAGAGTTACTTTAACTGCTCCTGAATCAAAAATTGGAGAAGTCATATTCATAAAAACAGTGTCTGATGTATTAATATCTGCCATTACAAAATCTCTACAATAAAGTTTATTATAAGGAATAGGAACAATATCTCCTGAACTTAATGAAGGGTCTATGAATACTGGAGGATTTCCTGTTGTACAAATTAAGGATGCATATTGAACATCTCTTCTTACTTCTCCAATTTTAATTTTCGGACCATTTTGAGCAGTAGTTGTATCTCTAAATTCTTCAACACGAATTGCAAAAGTAAAAAAACCTTGATTTGTAGGTGCTGCAAAAATTTGGCCTGTAGCTTGATCCATTGTCATTGGAGATGATCCTCCAATATAGTTAGTTAAACTATATCCACCTTGAAATACAAGAGGTGGGTAGAAAGGATAACCGCCTGCTCCTGCTTGATTTCCATTACTGGTATTATTACCGTCTAATGGGGCAACTAAAGAGTATACTAAAGAATCCCCATCGGCATCTGTAATTGGGTATTGAATTATTTTTGGACTTGTTGTACAAAAATATGCATCTAAAGGATAATTGCCAAAATCTGGAGAAGAGTTTTGTCCTATCGCAGGATCTGGTATCATTGCAAACCAGACCATAGTTCCATTCCCAGAATTTCCTGTAACATTTAACGCTAAATTATTTCTTGCATTTATTTGGGTTTGAATGTAGTATCCATTAGGATTATTCGGTAAGGATAAATTAGTTTGGGAATCAAAAACACCTTCTTCTGTTCGTGTAACATTTGGGTCTGGATTATAACAAGGATCACCTAAATTTAAGATTACTGTAGGTGTTCTTGATAAACTTTGAGTTGTAATTTGAACATGAGTAACTGCATCATATATACCAACTGTAATGTTGTTAGGAATATTAACTCCTCCATTAACATCATCTCTGTAAAATCGGAGTCTAATGTGATAATCCGCACCTGTGGCAGTTTGGCTTACCCATTGAACGTGAATATCACCTCCAATTACATGTGTTGCATTTACAAACGGAACCATAAAAAAAATGGCGATAACTATTAAAAGACTTTTTCTCATATTATTTTTATTTTTATTTGAAGATGTAAAAATAAGTTAAAAGGTTGCATTCACCTAAACTTATTAATAAAATAGATGCCTAACAATATGATTCCTATACTGCCAACCTGAATGATATTTATATTTTCGCCATCTAAAACTCCCCAAAAAATTGCGATTATCGGAATTAAATAAGTTACACTTGTAGCAAATACTCCAGAGGTTTTTTTTATGAGCATATTAAATAAAATAACAGAGATAACAGTGCCGAAAATAGCTAAAATAGCAATATAAAACAAAGCAATTCCTGCACCTTTATCTTGAGAGGTAACTATTATAAAGTTTGTAGAAAATAAGTAAAAGAGAATAGGAGGCCCTATAAAAGTAAAACTAATAGCTGTTATTTTTAAAGAACCAATTTCTTTTAGATGAGTATTAATGGTATTTACACTAATAGCATAACACATGGTAGCAGCAACAACATAAAAAGTGTAAGAAAGTTGAGAGTTGTTAAGGTCTATTCCGTTAGAAGTGATGAGCCCTATAGCACCAATTAAACCAATAGAAGCTCCGATAAAACGATTTGCTTTAAACTTGGTTTTAAAAAGTATTAGTCCAAGTAATAATGTAAAAAGAGGAACTAAAGAATTTAACATTCCCGTTAAAGAACTTGATAAACCTGTTTGTGCTTTTGTAAATAAAAAAGCAGGAATTCCATTTCCGAAAATACCAACGATAGCTAAATACTTCCAGTATTTTTTTTCGATGGTTTTAAAGTATTTTAGTACAAAAGGGATCAAACAAAGAAAGGATATACTCATTCTTAATGCAGCAACTTCACTGCTACTGTAAACTTCAAGCCCTTTTTTCATTAAAATGAAGGAACTTCCCCAGATAAAAGCGAGGAAAACCAAGATAATCCATTGCCAACTTTTTTTATTTAAATCAAAAAAATCCAATCCTAAAATTTTGAGGCAAATGTAATTACAATTCTATTCAATTAATTCTTAATTTTGGGGTATGATTAAAAAAAATAAAAGTAGAGGGAATGAGTTGTGGACATTATACTGCCACTGCTACTCTATCTTATAATGTTGTAGTTGCTTTTGATGAAGAAAAAAACAACTATTGAAACATTAAAGAAAACGATAAACGATTCAGAAATTTATAAAACGATATAATCATGAGATTTTTTAATAAAACAGTTGTTTTAATAGTTCTTGCAGTAAGTGTTGTTGCTTGTGGAGGAAATGACAGTCATAATGAAGAAAGTACGAGTACAACAGTAGTTGCATCGGGCGAGGTTCAACAGGTAGAGTATGCGGTTGAAGGGATGGTTTGTGCAATGGGATGTGCTGCAACAATAGAAAAAGATGTAGCAGACATTGATGGAGTAATTGTTTCTGATGTGAATTATGAGGATGAAAAAGCTCATTTTGAATTTGATCCAGCAATTACTTCAGAAAAAGAAATTATGGCAAAAATTGCTACTATGGCAGATGGACAGTATAAATTGAGTAAGTGGGTTGAAAAAGAAGAGATAAAAGAAGAAATAACAATAGATGAAGAAGAAACGAAAGTTGAAGATGAATCATTGGTAAAAGTAAGTTTGCCAAGTTTTGAAATTCCAAACTTGTTTACCTTATTGTTAAATCAACTGTAAGAAATAGAAAATATAATTATTTAGAAGCGTGACCACTGGTTCACGCTTTTTTTATTTGGTATTTAAATTAAACCCTAAACCAAAAGATAATCTTATTTCACTAATATTAATTTCATTAATATGATTAGGTGAATGAATTCCGTAAACATATCTAATATCAAAAAATAAATGAAACCAATTTTCGGCATAATAGTTAAAGCCAATGAGACTTGATAAAAGAGGTGTTAGATTGGTAGTCCTATCGTAGAAGCTATGTTGAGTTAGAGCAATTCCGGGCTGAAGTCCAATATAAGGGTCAAATTCTTTTCCTAAGTTGATGTGGTATGACCCTCCAGAAAATAATTGATGGTTTATTTTAAGCAAACTATTATCAGTAGATTTAAGGTGGTAATAAAGATCACCTCTTCCAGAAATTTTTTGGTTTATGTAGTATTCAAGGTTTCCGTTTAAATAAATTCCAGTTTCTTTAATATCTAGTAAGCTTCCAAAACTAAAAGTTCCTTGCGTTCTTAATAATCCTTTCCTTAAAACAGAATTATTTTCTATTTGGGCCCTACAGAGAGAAGGAATAACTAACAGAACCATTAAAAAAAATTTTACCATAAGTTTGCTATTTTATAGTTTACGCTTAAAGTAAAAAGAATATGTCCTTCTAAAGAAACTGTCCCATTATTCCCTTCATCATGAACATGGAACCCTGTTTCTGTATTTTCAATATGAATATCTTCTCCTAAATGTATCATATATTGTGAAGAAAGGGTAATGTTCAGTTTTTCTGAAAGATTAAAGTGTGTACCAATACCAAATTGAGTGGCAGAGCTTAACCGAGAAACAGGTTTTATGATATCAATACTATTTTTTGTTTCTGAAATTTTAGTATAATCAAAACAATGTCCAGCTATTATATATGTGGATAATTTTTTTTCAATAGGATCGCCCAAATAAAACATTACAGACCAACCTATATGGTAATCGTTTCGTGTTGCTAAACCCTCAATATCTTCTGTGATAAAATCAGCAAACCATTCGGTATTAATTCTATTACTCATTCTAATTCTAAATTGACCGCCAATTCCATAACCTAAATTTCCACTACTACTAAAAGTACTGATTGTACTTCTGATTCCTAGCTCAAAATCTCCACTTTTGTTTGTGTTTTTTTCTTGACTAAAAAGAAGAAAAGGAAGAAATAATAGTATTAATACATTCAAGTGTTTCATATAGAGATGTTTCAACCTCAAAAATAACAGTTTTAAAACGTTTTTATTATTTAACTCAATCAATTTTAACACTTATATAACATTTTGTACTTTTGATTTTTCAAATTCATAAAATGAGTAAAAGTTCAGATAAATCGGTAATTATATGGTTATTGACTGGTTGTACATTAATTTTTTTAATGGTAGTTATTGGCGGAATAACACGATTAACTGAGTCTGGTTTATCTATGGTAGATTGGAAATTGTTTATGGGAATGGTTCCACCATTAAATGAACAAGACTGGATCGAAACATTTAATCAATACAAACAATTTCCAGAATATAAGGAAGTAAATTTCATGTTTACGTTAGAAGAGTTTAAAGCAATTTTTTTTTGGGAGTATTTACACCGTTTTATTGGACGAGTTTTAGGAATGGTTTTTATTATTCCTTTTGTTTATTTTTTAATTACTATAAAAATTACAGGAAAATTAATTAAACAAACCCTTATCATTTTAAGTATGGGGGCTTTTCAAGGTTTTATAGGCTGGTGGATGGTTAAAAGTGGTTTAGTAGATAATCCTGATGTGAGTCATTACCGATTGGCAATACATCTAATAGCTGCTTTTTTAACATTTGCTTATACTTTCTGGGTAGCCTTAAGTTTAATTTATAAAGATACAGAAAGACCTAATGTTCTTTTATATAGAAAATGGATTACAGTACTTTTTGTAGTTACTATAATACAAATTATTTACGGTGCTTTTGTGGCTGGATTAAATGCAGGATTTATAATGAATACTTATCCTAAGATGGGTGATAGTTGGTTTCCTGACTCAATAATAGCAATGAAACCATTGTGGATTAATTTTATTGATGGAATAAGTGGAGTGCAATTTGTTCATCGTATTTTAGCTCATGTTGTTGTTGCTTTAGTGCTGTTTTTGTTATTGAAAAGTTCAAAATTTGAACTAAGTAAAATCCAGAAAAACTCTTTAATAGCTTTATTAGTTATTGTTTTTACTCAATTTATGTTAGGAGTTTTTACGTTGCTTTATGGAGTTCCAGTTTGGTTGGGAGTAACGCATCAAGTTGGGGCATTTTTATTACTGGGAACAGTGGTTTATGCAATGAGTAGTTTTAGAAAATCCTAATTTATCCGTCATTCAGAGCAACACTTTGTCCAACTTTTGTTGGTTAACAAAGTGAAGTGTGGAATCTATTTGATTAATGATGCTTGGTTTATTAAAGGTTTCCAGGGCAACCCTTCGAGAGGCTTAGAATGATATGAATTTGAAATTATTTATAAACTATAGGTAAATTACTATACTCTTCAAAGCAATTTATAATTTCATCAAACAATTCATATTGAGATGAAAGCTCAATGAACTTATCTGTAAAATCACAATAAATCATAAAATCATCAACGATTAAACTATCATTCAATAGAGTAACTCGTTTAATTAATTGAGGATTAAACTTTTTATACAGCTGTGCTTTGTATTTATCTTTAGCTACTAATTTATCATAATTCTTTTTGTCTTTAATTTGTTTGTTAAACATTGCCGCTAAAGAAGAGAAAGGACCACTAAATGCAAACTTTCCATTTAAATTATTGGGGTTAAAAGGTTTTACTAATGCTAAAATACTAGAGTTAATTTTATGCTTAACGGTATCTTTTAATTCGAGCTTTACAAAAGCTTCTTTAAATTCTTTAAAATTTTTATAAGGTAAAACGGTGTATGATTCTAGTGTAAATGTTTCTTTTTCTAGATAAAACGTATCTAAATTTTCAAACTCAATTATTTTTAAGGTTTTAAATCCAATAAATGAAATAAGTAAAGTATCTCTTTTCTTAGTAGAAATAGTAAACTCACCATAAACATTACTTTTTATGCCATTATTAGAATTTACATTAATAACATGAGCATTTTCTACAGGAGTAGAATCTTTTTTGTTCAGAATTACCCCTTTTGTAATGTGTTTTTGAGCAACTAAAGTTATAGTGTTAAAAAGACCAAAGCCAACGATTAATATTGTTCGGAATAAATTCACGCAACGAAACTATTTCATTATTCAAAAAATAAATGTTAAGAAACCATAAAGAGTATTAATCTTTCAGAAATTCAGTATTCAACTAACCCTTTTTTTAGTAGTACTCATTTCCACTCAAAAGTTTCAAAAATACGTGTAATGTCTTCTTTAATAAAATCTAAAACGGGTTGTATGGAATCTTGGTTAGGAATGTTATTAAAATACAAAGAGCCTCTTAAAAAATGGTTGTTGCTATCTGTTAAATGAAATTGATAATTAGAAGCAGCATTTCCTTCAATACTGTACATTAGACCCCAAACATTTTTTTCTGGGTAGCTAATAATCTGTTGTTCAATATCAAAAGCTTTAACAGTATGTTTAAATGCTAAGGTTCGAGATTCTTCTAAATATTTATTTAAATTTCCATCAACAGTTAAGTAGCTCAAATAAATATTAGCGTTTAGGTTATCAAAAACAATATCAAACCAACAAGGTTTATCAGGATTGTTAATATTTTGTTTAGTAGAGGTGTAGGTAGGAACTTCAAACAAAAATGGACAATCTTTTTCTAAAGGTTTATATTCTTTTTTTGGTAAATCAATTCTAAAATAACCTGTCGGTTTTGGGGTGTAAACATCATTGCCACAGCTGAAAAGTATTAAAGTAATTGTTAGGCCTAATATTATACTATGTCTTATTTTCATACTTCTTTTATTCTTTATAAAGTCTATTGCACGGCTTTGCGACCTCTGTGAAAACGTTTTTTTTCTTGAAAAATTATTCCTCCTCAGTATCTCCGATTAAAAGTTTAACTCTTTTTACTCTTCGTGTATCGGCTGCTTCAACAATAAACGTAAAATGTTGATACATTATTTTTTCGTTTTTTAAAGGGATTTTTCCTGCTATTTCAATTACTAAACCAGCTAAAGTGTCTGCATCTTTTCTAACATCATCAAAAATAGTATTATCTTTTAGTTCAATAATTTTAAAAATATCGTTTAGGCTAGTTTTTCCTTCAAAAATGTAAGTGTTTTCGTCCAATTTAGAATAAGAAATATCATCGGCATCAAACTCATCACTTATTTCACCAACAATTTCTTCTAAAACATCTTCTAAAGTTATAATACCAGAAGTTCCGCCATACTCATCTACAACAATAGCTAAATGGATTTTCTTTTCTTGAAATTCTTTTAATAAATCATCTAGTTTTTTATTTTCAGGAACATAAAAAGGTTTTCTAATTAAACTGTTCCAGTTAAAATTATCGGCTTCTTTTATGTAAGGAAGTAAATCTTTGATGTATAGTAATCCTGCAATTTTATCGAAAGACTCTTCGTAAATAGGAATTCTTGAATGACCACATGCCAATATTTTTTTTACAACTTCGTTAAATGGGATTTTCTTTTCAATCGTAACGACATCAACTCTTGCCTTCATTACTTGTTTAACGCTCGTTTCGCCAAACTTAACAATCCCTTTTAAAATTCTGTGCTCGTCTTTGTTTTCAGGAATGTCTTCGGTTAAATCTAAGGCTTCAGATAATTCTTCAACAGAAACATCTAGTCCTTTTTTCTTTACTTTTTTGTCAATTATTCCGGTAGAATAAATTAAAAGTGAGCTAATTGGTTTAAATATTTTTTTGAGCAAGACTATTGGATTAGCCATTGTTTTTGCCAATGTTAAAGCATTTTTAGTGGCATAAACTTTAGGGATAACTTCTCCAAAAAGTAATAATACAAATGTAATTCCTGCAACTTGTATTACTAAATTTATCCAAATAGGAACATCTGTAAAATCGAAAATATTATTAATGGTGTAAGTTGACAATATAATAATGGCAACATTTATAAAGTTATTAGAGATTAAAATGGTTGCCAATAATTTTTTAGGGTAAGCTAAAAGTTCGCTAACTTTTCTATGCTCTTTAGTTTCTGAATTGTTTAGTTCTTCTTTTTCGCTAGGGTTTAATGAGAAAAAAGCAACTTCAGATCCAGAAATCAATGCAGAAAAAAGTAGTAGAATTAATACAATAATAAAAGATATTAATGCTCCAAAAGAGAATGGTTTAAATAAACCTGCTAATAATATGAGTGAGAAAAAGGGTTCGGGGTCCAATGTTTAATATAATTGAATTTATAGTGAATTAAAATGGTAAATCATCTACTTCATTATTTGACTTATCACTCTCTGGTTCAGGAGCAGGAGTTTCTTTTGTCGGGGCAGCTGTTTGTACGGGTGTAGTAGAAATATTATCATCTTTTCTTCCTAGCATTTGTAAATTGTCGGCAACAATTTCAGTAGTGTAACGGTTGTTGCCATCTTTATCCTGCCATTGGCGCGTTTTTAGTTTCCCTTCTAAATAAATTTGTGAACCTTTTTTTAAATACTTTTCAGCAACCTCGGCTAAACCTCTCCAAACAACAATATTGTGCCATTCTGTATTAGTTTTTCTTTCGCCTGTAGTTCTATCTTTATATGTTTCTGATGTTGCTATCGGAAAATTTGCAACCGCAGTTCCACCTTCTAAATATCTAACTTCTGGGTCTTTACCTAAATTACCTACTAAAATTACTTTGTTTATTCCTGCCATCCTTTTTAATGCTTTTAATGATTGAATGTATTAATGTGAAAATTATAGCATTCATTACATCAAAAATAAGAAATTATAAGATTGTTTTCAGATAATTATCTATCAATTTAGGAATAGGATAATTGTTGATTTCTTTTAGGGGTATTTTGGTGAAATTGGAGTTTATTTTAGTGCTATTTTTAGTAGAAACGAGCCAAAATGTTGCATAAATTTTTTGATGACTTAAAATGTGTTTATATTCTTCTGATTTTTTTTGAAGAGTTAACTTATAACTATTGTATTTTTTGTTGATTTTGTCAAAAGAAATTAATGGTTTATCAGTCTCTATTAGTGGGAAATCATATAATCCTATCCATATATCTTTTTCGGTTCGCTCTTTTAAATAGATATTTTCGTTGTCAATTATTACAATATAATTAAAGTAACGATTACGCTGTTTAATCTTTTTTTCTTTTTTAGGAAGTTCTAAGATCAATTCGTTTGTTAAAGCAAAACACTCTAACCTAAAAGGACAGTTTTCGCAATTTGGTTTTTTAGGAGTGCATTGCAAAGCACCAAACTCCATAATTGCTTGATTGTAATCTGCTGGGTTTTTAGTGTCTATTAACTCAATAGCCAATTTTTTAAATATTTTTTTTCCTTCAGTAGAATCAATTGGCATTTCAATTCCGAATATTCGCGATAAAACACGGTAAACATTTCCGTCTATAACAGGGTAGGATAGCCCGTAGGCAAAAGAAGTTATGGCCGCAGCAGTATATTCTCCAACACCTTTTAGATTTAAGACATCAACATATTCTGTTGGGAAAATTCCATTATGTTTTTCAACAATAAATTTTGCAGTAAAATGTAAATTTCTTGCACGTGAATAGTAACCTAATCCTTGCCAAAGATTTAAAATGTCTTTTTCTGAGGCACTTGCCAAGGAGTTTATGGTTGGGTAGTTTTCAATAAATTTATTATAGTAAGATAACCCTTGATCTACTCTTGTTTGCTGCAAAATGATTTCCGATAACCAAATTTGGTAAGGATCTGATGTGTTTCGCCATGGTAAATCGCGTTTATTTTGATGGTACCAACTAATTATTTTCTCTGAAAACGCCATAAATACTGTACTAATCGACTATATAATAAATTTTGTCTAAAATTATAAAATCTTTGATTGACTATTGATTAAAACTTGTATATTTGCCATCCTTAAATATAAATAATTGAAATTTAAATAGTTAAAAGGTATTTTATAATGACAAAGGCAGATATAGTAAATAAGATTTCAACAAAAACAGGTATTGAAAAATTAGCAGTACAAACAACTGTAGAAGAGTTCATGAAAACTGTAAGAAAATCTTTAGAGGAAGGGCAAAACGTTTATTTAAGAGGTTTTGGAAGTTTTGTAGTAAAGAAAAGGGCACAAAAAACAGGGAGAAATATCTCGAAAAATACAACTATTATAATTCCGGCACATAACATTCCATCTTTTAAGCCTTCAAAATCTTTTGTTGAGAAGGTAAAGAAGAATGTGAAGTAAGAAATAAAGAAATTAAACATATTATTAAAACATAAATCAAAAAGATATGCCAAGCGGTAAAAAAAGAAAAAGACATAAAATGGCTACGCATAAGC
>JAESTF010000148.1 GCA_016763795.1 Flavobacteriales bacterium | reverse complement strand
GCAAAAGCAGAAGCTGAGGCAGCAGCAAAACAAGCAGAGGAAGAACGAATTGCTAAAGAGAAAGCAGAAGCTGAGGCAAAGGCGAAAGCAGTCGAAGAAGCAAAAGCAAAAGCTGAAGCTGAAACAGCAGCAAAGGAAGAAGAGGAAGAACGTGTAGCTAAAGAGAAAGCTGAAGCAGCAGCAAAAAAAGCAGATGCTGATCTAATAATAAAAGAAAATGCAGCAAAAGAAGCAAAAATTAAAGCAGAAGCTGAGGCCAAAGCAAAAGCAGAAAAAGAGTTGGCTAGGCAAAGAGAAAAAGATGCAAAACTAGCGAAAGATAAAGCAGAGAAGGAGGTTCAGGAAAGAGCTGCTGCAGAAGAAAAAGAAAAAGCTAAGGCAGCGGTAGCGGAAGAACGAGCAGAAGAAGAACGTGTAGCTAAAGAGAAAGCACTAATTGAAGCAAAAGAAAAGGCTGCTGCAGAAGTAAAGGCTAAAGTAAGAGCAGAAGAGCAATTTAAGAAGGCTGAAGAAAAGCGTTTAGCTAAAGAAAAAGCTGAACTAGAAGCTAAAGTTAAATCAGAGGCGGAAGAAAAAGCAAAAGAAGATAAAAAAATAGCTAAAGAGAAAGAGGAGAAAGCAAAAATAGCCAAAGAGAAAGCAGAAGCTGAAGTAAAGTTAAAGCTGCCGAAGAAGCAAAGGCAAAAGCAGAAGCTGAAGCAGCGACAAAAAAAGTAGAGAAAGAACGTTTAGCTAAAGAAAAAGCAGAAACTGAGGCTAAAGAGAGAGCTCTAGCAGAAGAAAAAGCAAATATTGAAATGTTAGCGAAAGAAAAAGAGGCAGAAGTTAAACGATTGGCTAAAGAAAAAGCGAAAGCTGAAGTTAATGCTAAAAAAGAATCGGAAGCATTAGCAAAAAAAGAAAAGGAGTTAGCTAAACAAAAAGAGAAACAAGTACGTTTAGCAAAAGAAGCAGCAGAAAAAGAAGCGAAGTTAAGAGCTGAGGAAGAATCTAAAGCTAAGGCTAAAGCGGAGAACTTGGTTAAAAGGCAAGAAGAAGAGAGGTTAGCTAAAGAAAAAGCAATGTTAGAAGTAAAAAAGGCAGAAGCTGATCGGTTAGAGAATGAAAAGAAAATAGAAGAGTTAAATCAACAAATTGCAAAGGAGCAAGCTCGTTTAGCTCTAGAGGAACAAAAACGCGCAGAAGATGATGTTAAAAGAAAAGAAGTTGAAGCTGCAGCAGCGAAAAAAGCGGAAGAGGAGCGAGTGTCTAAAGAAAAATCGACAGGCTTTAAATTAAAATCTTCTTCGGTATCAACAAATAAGAAAAAGAAAAAAGGAAAGCTTTCTAAAGCTGCAAAGCAATTTAGTAAAGGAAGAAAAATTAGATTTTAAATATAAATTATTAAGAATAAAGATAAAATATTAAACCAGCTTACGTTTTCTTCTGTTGAAAGAAAAATAGATGAAATATTATCTATTTCAGCAGAAAAATTTCAAAAAGATATAAAACTGTCAATAGGATTAGCAGAAGAAGCTAAGTTGTTATCTGAAGATTCTTTTTATACAAAAGGATTAGCCAATAGCTTAATTCAATTAGGTAAGGCTTATCAAAATTTATCAAACTATGGTGAAGCAATGAAGTCAGCATTGCAAGCTATGGAACTATTTAAAGGACTAAAAGATCTTTCAGGAGAGTCGGTATGTTTAGATATTTTGGGAGGAGTTTATAATTTTTTAGGAGATTATAATAAACGATTGGATTGCAATTTAAAGTGTTTAACTCTTAGAGAAAAAGCAAAGGATATCCCTGCACAGTTAAGTACAACCAATAATATTGGGGATACTTATATGGAAATGGGAGAGTATGAAAATGCGTTAAAGTATTTTAAACTTTGTCTTACATTTCCAAATTTAGAGGTAAGAATTAAAGCAATTGTTTACTGTAATATTGGTGAAGTTTATTTTTATCTAAAAGAATATAAATTAGTTTCTGAAAATCTTGAGAAGGGATTATTGTATGGGGAAGAGTCAGGTTATTGGCAAATAATTATTGCCGCTTATCAGATGCAAGCACGAATGCTAATTCGACAAAGTGAAAATGAAAAAGCAATAGATTTATTGGACAAAGCTAAGTTGATTGCTATTGAAAGAAAGAGTATAGAAGATGGCTACTATTTACACTTTTATTATGCAGAGGCTTATGGTAATATGAACTTGTATGAAAAAGCTTATTTGAATTTAAATAAATACCATCAATTAAAAGAAGAATTATTAAATGATAATAATGCTCAAAAATTGAAAAAAATTGAATTTGAATTTCAGTTTAAAAATATTAAGAATGAAGCCAAAGAAACTAAAGAAAAAAACAAACTTTTAACGAGAGCATTTAATCAAATTGAAGTGCAACGTAATGAAATTGAGTTGAAAAATATTTCTATTACCGATAGTATTCGTTATGCAAAAAGAATACAAAATGCCATTTTACCTTCTGAAGAAAAAATAGAAAATTTGTTAGAAAATTTATTTGTTTTCTATCAACCAAAAGACATTGTAAGTGGAGATTTTTATTGGGTAGATAAAGTTGGTGATGAAATTATTTTTTCAGTAATCGATTGTACAGGGCATGGTGTTCCTGGAGCTTTTGTAAGCCTAATTGCATACAATGCTTTAAATAAAGTTATTTTAGAAAACCAAATAACTAAACCTGCTAAAATTCTTGCGGCTATAGATGAAATAATGATTAACTCATTTAAAAATACAGAAGAGAATATTAGAGATGGAATGGATATGGGAGTTTGCACATGGAATACCAAAACCAATGTGTTACAATTTGCAGGAGCGTACCATTCTTTGTTTATTTATGAGGATAATGAACTTAATGAAGTAAAGGGAAATAGAGAGTCTATTGGTTATTCATTTTTTGAGCATAAATCGGATTTTAAAAATCATACCATTAAAATAAAACCTAAAACAATATTTTATCTCTCATCTGATGGTTTTCCTGATCAATTTGGAGGAGAACATGGTAAAAAATTAAAATGGAAAGGATTTAAAAATGTAATTACAAATATTGCACCTGCACCTATAAATGCACAGTTACCAGTTTTAAAAACTTTTTTTGATAATTGGAAAGGAGATTTAGAGCAATTAGATGATGTGTGCGTGATAGGTGTAAGATTGTAATTACCTACTTTAGCCTAAAAGATTGAGAATCTTTGTCAAAGCTTATAATTTCTTCATCGAATAATTCTGAAAGTTTATTTTCGTTAATTAGCGTATTAGGGGAGTATGTATTTACTTGAGCATTGTTAATTAGCCAAATTTCATCACAAATTTGTAAGGCGTATTCTATTTGATGGGTAGAAATTATAATGGTTTTATTGTGGTTATTTGAAAGTTCTTTTAGGAGTTTAAAAACTTCTATTTTGTTTATTAAATCGAGATGTACAGTAGGTTCATCCAAAATAATAAGTGGTGTATTTTGAGCTATCGCTCTGGCAATGTTTACTTTTTGTTTTTCTCCATCACTTAGTTCGTCATAATTTCTGTTAGCTAAATTAGTTAGTTTGCACAGTGTTATTGCATTATCAATTTCTTGGTAATCTTTTGTTGTGTTTATTCCCAACCAATTAGTATAAGGAAACCTTCCAAAAGCAATAAAATCTTTAACTGTAATGCCTCCAATGGATGTTTGAGTTGTAGATACAATACTTAACAGTTTTGCTCTTTCTTTTTCTGAAAGCTTTAAAATATCAATCCCCTCAAATTTAAAATTACCATTAATAGAAGGTAGTAAACCAGAAATGGTCTTTAATAAGGTAGATTTCCCTTGACCATTCCTACCAAAAAGAGCTATCATTTTATTGGTTTCAGACTCTAAATTAATGTTTTCTAAAATGGTTTTATGATTATAACCAATTGCTAGATTTGATATGTGTACTCCGTTTTTCAATTTAAGTTTTTAATTTTTTTGTTTTTCAAAATAATCCAAATAATAAAAGGAATTCCTCTTACAGAAGTAATAGAATTAATGGGTAAACTTTGATCTAAACCAGGTAATTGCGAAATAATATCAGCAATTAATAGCACATTTATACCTAATAAAATAGATAATGGAATTAAAATTCTATGATCTGATGAGTTACTTATTATTCTCGCTAAATGTGGAATAACTATTCCAATAAAACCAATCGGGCCACAATAAGCTGTTATACTTCCGGTTAAAACAGATGTGATTAATATAATTACGATTCTCGATTGTTTAATATTTACCCCTAAGCTTTTCGCATATGATTCGCCTAATAGATAAGCGTTTAAATTTTTAGACGTAATAAATGATAAAATTAATCCCACAATTACGATTGGAGCTAAAAGCATAAGTTCATTACTGGTTATAGAGCTTAAACTTCCCATTGTCCACATAATAAATGATTTTAACTGGGCATCCTGACTAAAGTATTGAATAATGCCAATAATAGCTGTAATTACACTTCCTATCATAATCCCGAGAATTAAAACAGTCATGATATCTTTTAAACGATTAATAATAGAAAGTAGAATAGCCAAAACACCAAAAGAACCTAGAATAGATGAAATAATGATTCCTGAATTAGCTGTAAAACCGATACTCGAAATTCCTAAAAAACTTAACCCCATAACAAAAATGGCAACCCCTAAGCCTGCGCCAGAGCTTATTCCTAAAATATAAGGCCCTGCTAAAGGGTTTCTGAATAAAGTTTGCATTTGTAATCCACAAACAGAAAGGGCCCCACCACAGAGTGTTGCAGCGATTGCTTTTGGTAATCTGGATTGAAAGATGATGATTTTCCAACTTTCTTTTTCTGTTGCATTTCCAAATAATATAGAAAATATGTTTTTAAAAGGAATATCAACCGAACCTAAAAATAAGTCTAATCCAAAGAATAGAATAGCACTAATAATTAAGAGTAGTGCTAAATACTTAAACTTACTTGGTTGTGAATGCTTCATTAGTGAGCAAATGTAAAATTTTAAGATTAAACTTTACTAACTATTTCTTGTTAAAAGTTCGTTAAACAAGTTTTTAATATCGATTAAGAATAATTAACTTTGCGACTTTAATAAGAAAAATATACACATGGCAGATTTATTTGAGAAAATAAAAGAAAATAGAGGTCCTTTAGGTAAATGGGCTAAAGAAGCTCACGGTTATTTTGCATTTCCAAAATTGGAAGGGGAAATAAGTAATAGAATGATCTTTAGAGGGAAAGAAGTTTTACAATGGAGTCTAAATAATTATTTAGGGTTGGCAAACCATCCAGAAGTAAGAAAGGTTGATGAAGAAGCATCTAAAGAGTGGGGGTTAGCCTACCCAATGGGAGCTAGAATGATGTCAGGAAACACTGCTTATCATGAAAAATTAGAAGCGGAATTAGCTGAATTTGTAAGCAAAGAGGCTTCTGTTTTATTAAACTTTGGATACCAAGGAATGCTTTCTGCTATTGATGCATTAGTTGATAGAAATGATGTTATTGTTTATGATGCAGAATCTCATGCTTGTATTTTAGATGGTTTAAGGTTGCATTTAGGTAAAAGGTTAGTATATCAACATAATGATATGGAAAGCCTTGAAAAGATGCTTTACAAAGCTCAAAAAATTGCAGATAAAACAAATGGCGCTATTTTGGTAATTACTGAAGGTGTTTTTGGAATGTCGGGTAATGAAGGAAATTTAAAAGATATTATAGCATTAAAAGAAAAAGTGCAATTTAGGTTATTTGTTGATGATGCTCATGGTTTTGGTACAATGGGAGCGACAGGGGCTGGAACAGGAGAGAAACAAGGTTGCCAGGATGGTGTAGATGTTTATTTTGGAACGTTTGCAAAAGCAATGGCAAGTATTGGAGGTTTTATCGCTTCTACTGAAGATATTGTAGATTATTTAAGTTACAATATGCGTTCTCAAGTTTATGCTAAATCTTTACCAATGCCTTTAGTTATAGGAAATTTAAAGCGTTTGGATATGCTAAGAAAGAGTCCTGAGATTAGAGAGAAACTTTGGACTATTGCAAGCGGATTACAAAAGGGACTTAAAGATGCAGGATTTAACTTAGGGAGTTCTACAACACAGGTAACACCAGTTATTTTAGATGGAAGTATTCCTGAAGCAACTAATTTAACGGTTGATTTAAGAGAAAATTACGGACTGTTTTGTTCAATAGTAATATATCCTATTGTTCCTAAAGGAATGATTATGTTACGTTTAATACCAACAGCTATGCATACGTTAGAAGATGTTCAATACACTATTGATACATTTAAAATAGTACAAGATAAATTGAAAAAAGGAGAATACGAAGCTGAATCGGTAGCTGCTATTTAAATAAATATAAAGAGTCAACCCCGTTTTCAATGGGATTAGTTTAAACTTACTACACTAAAGCGTAGATTTTTACTAAATTAAAAATGCATCAGTTTAAGCTGGTGCATTTTTTTGAGCTAATTTCCCTATAAAGTGAATATCGCAAGCCCAAACCCTATTATTATTATTATAAATTTCTTTAAATCGAACTTATGTCCTTCACTCGATTCAAATAAGATAGTGGTAGAAATATGTAGGAATATACCAACAGCTAATGCTAAAATAATGCGACTATTCTCTGAAAAAGGAGCAATATGACTTCCTGCTAAATACAAACCAAGAGGTGCCGAAGAAGCAAAAATGATTAAGGTTATAATAAAAGTTGTTTTAGAAATATTTTTTGATAAAATCATAGTACTCAAAACAATAGCAATAGGTACCTTATGAATTATAATCCCAATCAGTAAAGAATCGCTATAATCTAGGTGATGGTGGTGGTCTCCACTGACCAAAGCCATACCTTCAATAAAAGAATGTAAACAAAGACTAATGAAAATAGCGTAAGGAAAAACTGCTAAATCTTTTTTATGAGAATGGAAGTGCCCATGCTCAATACCTCCAGAGAAAAACTCTAATAGTAACTGAATTAAGAAACCCAATAAAATAAATGCGCCAATTTTCGCATCATAATCATTAAATATTTCGGGCATTAAATGTAAAACGCAAATAGCCAATATGAAAGCTCCACTAAATGAGATTAAAAGCTTTAAGTTTTTTGAAAATTGTAGTTTAAATAAAATGACAACAAGTCCACTTATAAAAGCGGATAAAAACAGTATGATATTAATAGTTAATTCATTCATTATTTTTTTACTATCATAATTAAACGGTCAGATGTGTTTACATCAAAAGAATTTAAATCGTAATCGCCAAAAATAGCCTCCATTTTTAAGTTAGCTTTTTCAAAATAGTTTTTAAAATCAGTTAAAGATATTGCTTTAACTTTTTCTTGAAAATGATAAGATTTATTAGCTGTATTAAAATCAATATTTTTAACAATATATCCGTTAATATAATCTTTTTTAATGTTAAATCTAATACTATCAATCATTTTACTCTCTTTTTTAGTTAGATTTTGAATTACTTTGTTACAATTCATAAAATCTAAAATCAACATACCTTTTTCTTTTAAGCTTTGAGCGATTGCATTTATAGCTTGTTGATTGTCATTTTCATCATTAAAATAACCAAAGCTTGTAAATAGGTTGAAAGCGAGGTTGTAATGGTCAATTTTTAAAGGAGTTCGGATATCATTAGTATAAAAATTCAATTTTTTATTTTCATACTTTTTTGCGATATTGATACTATTTTCAGACAAATCAAATCCATCAACGGTAAACCCTAATTGATTTAAAAAAAGTGAATGACGTCCTTTTCCACAAGCAACATCAAGTAGTATGTTATTTGTTTCTGGTTTTAAGTAATTTATTAAGTTAGAAATAAAATCTTTAGCTTCTTTATCATCTCTGTTCTTATATAGAATATGATAATAAGGAGAGTCGAACCAATCTTCAAACCATTCGGAGTTTTCGCTATTTTTTTTCATTTATTTTAATTAATCCAGAATGCAAATTTAGCAAATGGCTTTAAATAAAGAGCTAATATTTTAACGTTAATCGAGTATATTATCAAATTTATCTAAAAAAATAATCTATTAAACTTGTGTAATTAATTCATTTTAATATCTTTGAAACTGTAATTAAAAGTAGTTCCTATAATTATGGATAACATACATGACTTTTATAATAAAATGGAGAAGGGTAACATAATGTTATCTTTTAAAGGAGAGGTTACTTCCGATCTTTTAACATCTATTCTTCAGATTATGGAATCTAAAATGGAGACTCTTGAAGAGCCTCCCAAGATCAAGAAAAAGGTATACAATATTTTGGTTGAATGTTTACAAAATCTTTATCATCATTTAGATGATGATGATTTTAAAACTAAGATAAATGAAAAAAGTGCTTTATTCATGATTAGAAAAGTAGATGGAGAATATTCTATTATGACCGGAAATTTTATAGCAAACGAAAATGTTGAGCTAATGGAAGGAAGGTTAGATAGAATTAATGCAATGGACAAAGATGAGTTAAAAATGTACTATAAAGAAGTCTTAAATAATGGCGAAATGTCAGCGAAAGGTGGTGGAGGACTAGGAATGATTGATATAGCACGAAAATCAGGTAAAAAATTAGAATATAAATTTGATCATATTGATGATGAATATTCATTTTTTAGTTTAAATATTAAAGTAGCACAATAAAATATACAAGATAAAATGGCAGACTTAAAATTAGAAGGATCACCAAAAACACCAACAATTGAGTTTAATTCAGGGAATGGATATTTATTAATTCGAGGGAGGTCTATTCCTGAAAATTCAATTGAATTTTATAAATCCTTAATTGAAGCATTAGAGGAGTATAATAACTCACCACAAGCGAATACAAAAGTTGATATTCAATTAGAATACTTCAATACAAGCTCTTCTAAGTGTATCTTAGATGTATTTAAAAAATTAGAAGCAATTAATTCTGGGAATAGTGAAGTTGTTATAAACTGGTACTATGAAGAAGATGATGAGGATATGTTAGAGGCTGGAGAAGACTATCAAGCTATAATTAACATCCCGTTTAAAATGATTGAGGTTGAAGAAGAATAAGTATTTTTTTATTTTTCATATTATAAATTAAAAGCTGTGAATTTCACAGCTTTTTTTATTGTAGATATGCTGCTATTTTATTAGCCTTAAATTCTACAGATATATGATTTTGTAGTGTTGTAGAAAGAGATAAACCTACATAGTGAGTTCCTATAGGGTATCTTTTATGATTTCTATCAACCAATACTACTGTAGACATTTTTTTTATTGGGAAATCAAGCAAATATTTTACGCCATATATTAGTGTTTTTCCAGAATTAAGAACATCATCAACTAATATTACGACCTTATCATTTAATAGGGTAGTTTCTATATTTAATTTTTGTTTTGTTTCTATTGGGCTATCTTTATCAATAGTAATTTTAGCTAAAGTTATTTTGATAGCTGAAATTTTATTGAGTTGTTCAACTAGTTTTTTAGCAAATAAGTAACCATTTTTAGCAATTCCAACAACAATAATTTCTTTTTCAGTGTAATTGTCTTCGAAAATCTGATACGAAATTCGATTTATTTTCTGATAGATTTGGTCGTTATTGAGGATTAGAGTCTTATTATTGGACATAACTTAACTAATTGTGATCGTATTATTTTGAAAGATAACAGTGTCTCCTGCTCTCAATTTTTTTCTTTTTCTAAATTCAACTTCTCCATTATATTTAACTAAGCCTTCTTCAACTACAATTTTCGCATCAGCTCCAGATTCAACTAAATTTAAAAGCTTTAATAGCTTAATCAACTCAATATATTCAGTTGTTAAAGAGAAGTTATGAAATTCATTAGTCATATTCAGGGGCTAAGAAATTATTTATTTTAGCATTAAATTCTTTTGGTGATTCAAAGAAAGGGTAGTGACAACTTTTTTGAATCACCTCAAGTTGTGAGTTTTCAATGCTCTCATGAAGTAATTGTGTAGATGCAAAAGGCACATTGTCTAACCCTCCAACTATAATAATAGTAGGACAACTTGTTACATCAATTCCTTCTATAAGGTTTAGATTAAAGTAAGTTCTTTCTAACAAACTGTTAATCAACATTAAGTTGTTTGAAGAATTAACTGTAAAGTCCATTGGTTGGTATAATTCTTCAATTTTTGATTGGTCAATTAAGTTAACTTTGTCCCCAAGTAAAATAGCTTTTTTAAAAGATTCTTTTTCTCTTTTTTCGAAGCCTGTAGACATCATTGTTTTTACTAACTCTTTTGTGTCTTCTTCGCTTCTTTTTTGCTGCATATTTCTAAAAGTATCATCATAATAATCAGAAGTGCTGGGAGCTGGGGAAATTAATATTAATCTGTTTAGGTTTTTAGGATATTTTTTAGTGTAGTTTATTGCTAACAATGATCCCCAAGAATGTCCGATTAGATTAAGTTTTTCAATTTTTAAATGATTTCTAATTGCTTCTAAATCTTCAACGTAGGTTAATATGTTAATACTAGAAGTGTCTTTAGGAAAGTCAGTCTTACCACAACCTCTTTGGTCATAAAATATTATTTGATATTCTTTAGCTAATTCTTGAAAATGAGGAACTAAGTAATTATGAAATAAACCTGGACCACCATGGAGCACTAATAATGGTTCTCCTTCTCCAATTTTTTTATAAAATGCTTTACACCATTAATTTCAACTATTTCTTCAGATGAGATTAGTCCAAGACTTTCTTTAGCATCTGAGCTGTCTGAACTTCCACAATTAGTTAAAGTAATTAAAGAAGAAAATAAAAATAAAGAGAACAATAATTTTTTCATATTCGAATAATAAATTTTAATCAAAGGTAATAAGATATACGTAATTTTAAAATTAAACTGTTTTAAGGTTGGAAATTGTACTTAAAGGGTTATCAGATTTAAAAACAAAACTTCCTGCAACTAAGACATCTGCACCACAATCAATTAATCTTCTGGCATTTGCAGAAGTAACACCGCCATCAATTTCAATTAATGTATTGGCATTTTTTTTAGTGATGAGTTTCTTTAAAGCTGCTACTTTAGTGTAAGTATTTTCAATAAAAGATTGCCCTCCGAAACCAGGGTTTACTGACATTACACAAACTAAATCGATATCTTTAATAATATCTTCTAATACATTAATATTCGTGTGAGGATTTAAAGCTACTCCAGCCTTCATCCCTGCAGCTTTAATCTCTTGTAATGTTCGGTGTAAGTGGTTGCACACTTCATAGTGTACAGTTAAAATGTCAGCTCCAGCATTTTTAAAATCAGATATATACTTTTGAGGTTCAACAATCATTAAATGCACATCAAATGGCTTGTTTGAAAACTTTTTAATTGCATTTATTATTGGCATTCCAAAAGAAATATTAGGAACAAATACTCCGTCCATAACATCAATATGAAACCAATCAGCATCGCTTTTTTCAAGCATTTCACTTTCACTTTGAAGGTTTGCAAAATCTGCGGCTAATATTGATGGGGCAATTAAATGTGACATTTTTTTGATTTTCAACAAAAATATAAAAAGAGTAGGAGGGTTAATATTAAAATAGCGAATGTTTATTAACATTCGCTATTTTAATATATTTTTTGGTTGAGAATTAACCGAGATAAGTTTTAAGTAATTTACACCTAGAGGTGTGTTTTAGTTTTCTTAACGATTTTTCTTTTATTTGTCTAACTCTTTCCCTTGTTAGCTCAAACTCTTCTCCAATCTCTTCTAATGTTAAAGGTGTTTTACAATTAATTCCAAAGTACATTCGTAAAACTTCTGCTTCTCGGTATGATAATGTAGAAAAAGAACGTTCAATTTCATTTCTTAATGATTCTGCCATTAGCTTCCTATCCGGGTTGAGAATGCTATCTTTCTCAGACATTACATCTAATAATGTATTACTTTCCTCATCAGATGAAAGTGGTGCATCAACAGAAACATGTCTACCTGCAATTTTTAAAGAATCTTTAACTTCATCTGCTGTAATATCTAATAGTTCTGCAACTTCATCAATAGATGGTTCTCTCTCGTGTACTTGTTCTAATTGAGCAAAAGTTCTATTTATTTTAGTAATGTTTCCGATTTTATTAAGAGGAAGTCTCACTATCCTTGCTTGCTCAGCAATTGCTTGCATAATACTTTGTCTAATCCACCATACAGCATAAGATATAAACTTAAAACCACGAGTTTCATCAAAACGTTCTGCGGCTTTAATTAAACCAATATTACCTTCATTAATAAGGTCTGATAAATTTAACCCTTGATTTTGATATTGTTTTGATACAGATACAACAAAGCGTAAATTAGCTTTTGTTAATTTTTCTAATGCATTTTTATCACCAGTTCTTATTAGTTTGGCTAATTCAGCTTCCTCTTCTGCGGTAATTAAACTTTCTTTTGATATATCGTGAAGATATTTATCTAATGAAATAGTCTCACGGTTAGTAACTTGTTTTACAATCTTAAGTTGCCTCATAATTTTTTTTAGTTGTTAATCCTGCTTAGTAAACGATTGGTCTAATAAAAAGTTACGTATATCTAAAAAAAAAGTAATAAAAAAGTCCTTTGTAGCTAAACAAAGGACTCTAAGTGTTTTTACTTATAGTATTTCGTTATAAATAACGAAAATGTTTAAAGCTTAAGCTTCTTGTTTCTGAGGCTTTTCCAATAAAACTTTACGTGATAATTTAAGCTTACCAGTTTTAGGATCAACAGCGATTAATTTTACATCAATCATTTCACCTTCTTTTAATACATCTTCTACTTTTTCAACTCTTTCGTGTCTAATTTCAGAAATATGTAATAAACCGTCTTTACCAGGGATAATCTCAACAAAAGCACCAAAATTAGTGATTGATTTTACTTTTCCT
>JAESTF010000147.1 GCA_016763795.1 Flavobacteriales bacterium | reverse complement strand
TAACTTTCCCGCCTATTACCTCATAAAAAAATAAATGTGATTTAATCGCCATCCTATTGGTTGCTTCAAACACAGTCTTCCCACCTACTTCTTTCCGCTCTAAAAATCGTGTATATTCCCCGTAAATATCAATAATAACATAAAACCCATCTGGTAATTTTGATAAATCCCTATAGCTTGTATTTTTTTTATCTGATACTGGTAATGAAGAAATATCTCCTTCAACGAAAGCTTCGCCAACTTTTAAACCATCATTTAATACTTTAATTACATTCTTTTTAATTTTAGTGCCAGAAAATGCTTCAGGCATATTCGTTCTAATGTCAGTTTTCGCTTTAGGCTTTAATTGCTGTAATTTCCTTTCGTGCTCCGCATCAACAATATCCCTAACACTAAAAAACACTTTTACTGTTTTACTTTTTTCAATTTTTTCTTTTAATGTTGTTTTATCTTTACCTGCATAAGCTCCTGTTGTCATTAACAAAATTGTTAAGGCGCTAATTATTGATTTTTTCATTGTTTTTACTTTATAATTTATTGTACATACACCACCCCAAAATGAGTAGCTTTTTTTCTTTTAATTTCTATTGGTTCATTTACAAATTGAAACTCTATTTTATTCCAAATTTGTTTTATAAATACATCTATTCTAGTCCGTTGTTCTATTATCTCTGGATAGTAATCTTCAATTGATTTCTCTAGATCTAATAACTCATCCATTATCTTTTCTGATGCTTCTTTTATTTCCTTTATTCGAGTAAATCTTGGATGAGAAATTGCCTCAATTCCTTGTTCAATTCTTTTTTGCTCTCCATTAACAATGTTATTTGCCCACTTAATAACATCTATTTCTTTTGATAAGGAAGGAATAACTCCAGTGTTGGTTTCTAATTTAAAAAATGCTCGACTTTCCTTTAAAATATCCTCTCTATCTATTGCAAAATTAAATACCTGTAAAAAATGAGATACATAAAGTCTTAGTTTTACTAACAAATCTCTCTTGGTTTTATTCAATACTCTTCTTTTTGTTACAAACTCATTTCTTCTATCAATTAATTCTTCAAAAACAATCTTTAACCCCCCGATTGCTTCTTGGTGATTATTTAATAGGTTTGATTCTTCAATAACCAAAAGCTCATTTAGCCTAACAATTGCAGTTAATCTTGCCTTATCTGTATTTGGTAACCTTCTATATGCCATTACTAATCTTAAAGTAAATAAACGACCCTTTAATGTTCCTAAACAGTTTGTATTTTGTTATTTCCCAACCCTCTTCACAATACGAATACTCAACTCTAGTACAAATTACGTTACCATTCGCGAATAAAGAAGCTTAGGTTTTGTAAATGAATTGATTAGCTTTGTAAACAGACCTTTTTTTTTTGTAAATGAAACATTTTGGAATTCTAACATTATTTCTTTTTTATTCTTGGATAGTCTTACCGCAAAGTGCGCTTAATAACGAAAAGCATGTTCTCGATTCTCTACACGCAATAATCTTAAATACAAATAGTCATGATACCTCTATAGCTGCAACCTATGTAAAACTCTCAGAAATATTAGCCGTAAGTAATTTAGACACTGTTTCATATTTATGTAATAAAGCAAAACAGATAGTAGAAAAAAATCTCGCCAGAAAATTAGATCCCAAGACAAAAAGAAGTTTCTTACTAATATTAGCCACAAGCCTAAACAATATTGGGTATGTATACAAACAACAAAACAATCTTAATAAAGCTTTAGAGTTCTATAATAAAAGTTTAAAAACTAGGGAAGAAATTGGAGATAAACCAGGTATTGCGAATAGCTTAAACAATATTGGTTCACTTTATGATAATCTTGGAAAAATTGAAAAAGCGCTAGAACATTATGATAGAAGTTTAAAAATTCAAGAAGCGATTGGAGATAAAAAAAATGCAGCTATTAGTCTAATTAACATTGGAAGCCTTTATTATTATCAAGGAGATACTATTAAATCATTAGAATTTCTTTATCAAGGAGTGAAAATTTTAGAAAAAAATGGAAATAAATATTTTTTATCTGTTTGTCAAAATAATATTGGTAACATTCTTAACTCTCAAAAAAAACCAACCAAAGCATTAAGTTTTTTGGATAAAAGCTTAAACATTAGAAAAAGCATTGAAGATAACCAAGGTGTTGCAACCTGCTTAAATAACATTGCTCTTTCGTATTCTATTTTAGCTGAGCAGATGAGTAATAAGTCTCGTAAAGATTCTTTAAAACGTGTAGAACTCTCATACTATCGTAAAAGTTTGAAAATTTTAGAGAAAATTGAAGATAAAAAAAACATTGCTTCTAGTTTGCTAAATATTGGAAGGATGGAATTGAAGTCTGGGAATATAGCTCAAGCTAAAAAAAATGCTTTACGAAGTTTTGCAATCTCAAAAGACATAGGGTTCCCTGTAAACATTAAGCAATCTGCAAAGTTATTAAGTATGGTTTATGAAAAAGAAGGCAAAGGAATTGCTTCTTTAGAAATGTATAAACTCTTTATTACTATGCGAGATAGTGTTAGCAATAACAAAACTCAAAAAGCTACCATCAAACAAAATATGCAGTACAATTTTGACAAAAAAGAAACATTAGCTAAAATTGAACATGAAAAAGAATTAACAAGAACTAAAGTCGAAAAAAATAAGCAACGTATTATTATCTGGGGAGTTTCTATTGGACTACTTTTAATACTAATTTTTTCTTTTGTCATTGTAAAAAGATTACGGATTAGCAATGCTCAAAAATTAATTATTGAACAAAAAAATGCTGAGAATGAATTGCTCTTAGGGGAAATTCATCACCGAGTAAAAAATAACTTGCAAGTAATTTCTAGCTTATTAGGTTTACAAGAACGAAGTATTAATGATAAATCTGCCAAAGCCGCAATTATAGAAGGTAAAGAGCGGGTAAAGTCTATGGGCTTAATTCATAAACTGCTATATCAACACGATAATTATTCTGGGGTTGAAATGAATGACTATGTAAATAAATTGATTCATGGATTATTAGACTCTTTTGGTATGGATAAATCTAACATAAAGCTAAACCTTGATTTTAGTAAAATAAAACTAGATGTTGACACAGCTATTCCTGTAGGTTTAATCATAAATGAACTGGTAATTAATTCATTAAAGTATGCTTACGAAAACATTGAATCTCCTTCGCTAAAAGTAAATTTAATTGAAACAGATAAGGAACTAATACTAGAGATTGCTGATAATGGAAATGGAAAAATGACTGAGCTAAACAACTCTAAATCATTTGGAATGAAACTCGTAAAATCATTAGCTAGACAAGTTGGAGGGAACATAATTTTTAATGATGATTCGGGTTTAAACATTAAAATAAACATAAGCGATTATAAACTGGTTTAATATGAAAATAAAAATTCTAATTGTTGAAGATGAAGTTTTAGTTGCTGAAGAAATTTCTGCCGATTTGGAAGATTATGGTTTTGAAATAACTGAAATAGCTATTTCTAGCGAAGAGTGTTTTGATGCAATAAAAAAAGAAGTGCCAAATGTAATTCTAATGGACATTAATATCAAAGGTAATTTAGACGGTATTGAAACTGCTCAAACTATTAATAAAACACATAAGATTCCTATTGTTTATTTAACTGCTAATACTGATTCTAAAACAATTAGCCGATCATTAAATACTTTTCCTAGTGCTTTTATAAGTAAGCCCTACACAAAAAAAGATTTAGTAGTTGCATTAGAACTGGCTTTTAATAAGCATAACGAAGACTTGATAACTAAACTAGTTCCAGAAAATAAAACGTCCTTTTTTGTAAAAGACGGTTCTCAGTATTCAAAAATAGATTTTGATACTATCAATTATATAGAAGCAGATGGAAGTTATAGTCAGATTATTACAACATCAAAAAAATATACTCTTTCAACTAATCTAACTCATTTTCAAGAGCATCTTAATCATCCAACTTTTATTCGTATTCACCGTTCTTATATTGTTAATATTAACAAAGTAGAAGCTTTTGATAAGAACTCTCTAACTATTAGCTCAAAAACACTTCCTATAAGCAAATCTTACCAAAAAGAAGTTTTACAACTTTTTAATAATCTCTAAAACAAAAAAGCCTCTGAAAATGATTTCAGAGGCTTTTTTTTATTTTCTTAAATATTATTTAAACATCGAAACTATAACTTCAACTCTTCTGTTTTTCGCTTTACCTTCTTTGGTATCGTTAGACGCAATAGGTTTTGTAATGCCATATCCTTCAGAAGAAACGTGATCTGGTTTTTCACCATGTTCTACTAAATATTTCAATACAGCTGCTGCTCTATCTTTAGATAATTGTAAGTTTTTTTCTGCATTTCCTGAAGAATCTGTATGCCCTTCAACTTTAGCTTTCACCTCTGGGTGACTCTTTAAAACCTTAACTAATTTATCCAAATCTTTATAAGATTCTTCTTTAATTTTTGCGCTTCCTGACTCAAAATAAATATGAGAAGATGCTTCTTTAATTGTAGCAAGTTCTTTTTCACTTAAAATACATCCATTATTTGCAACAGAACCTTTTATTTCTGGACATTTATCCTTTGAATCTGGCACACCATCTCCATCTGTATCTACTACTGCTACAGCTGGTGCTTCTTCTCCAGTAGCCCAATAACCTGTTTCATGTTTTAATAAAAGGATTGGTATTAAACTTCCTGGCAATTGTGCCGAAGCAGTTTTTGACATAAACATAGCTCCTATAAAATAGGCTACTACTAATTTTGTTACATTTTTCATTTTTCTAATTTTTAATAAATATTACTTTTTTAATAAATCTCTAATTTCTCCTAATAACACTTCTTCTTTAGATGGTGCTGGTGGTGCTACAGGCTTTTCTTCTTCTTTCTTTTTAGCCTTAGTATATGCTTTTACAATCATAAATAAAACAAAACCAACAATCAATAAATTAATAATGGTATTAATCCATTCTCCATACATAATTGCATTTTCGGCTGTTTTCACCGCTCCTTCGGCATCTAAAACTGCTTCATCTAAAACAACTTTTAAATCTGCAAAATCAACTCCGCCTGCAAAGTGACCAATTATTGGCATCATAATCATACTTACAAAACCTTTAACAACTAATCCAACAGCTCCAGCTAATATTACTGCAATTGCTAAATCTATGACATTCCCTGTCATTATAAACTTCTTAAAATCTTTTAACATTCTATCTTATTTTAATTAATAATAAATACGAAACTAAAGCAAAAAAATATCAAATCATAATTTCTAAAATTTTCGCACAATCATTAACGATTCATTAACACCTTTCTTATATTTGAATCCCCTTTAAAAAAATATTATGGCTTTAAAACAAACATTTAGTTTAAAACTCCAACAAAAACTATCTCCACAGCAAATTCAATTAATGAAATTGTTGCAACTACCTACTGTTTCTCTAGAACAACGAATTAAGGAAGAAATGGAAAGCAATCCTGCTTTAGATGAAGGTAAGGAAGATGAAGAATTAGAAGAAGAGCAAGAAGATGATTTTGGAAGGGAAGAAATTAGCGAAGCAGAAAAAGAATTTGATTTTGATGATTACATCAATGATGATGATACGCCATCTTACAAGCTAAACATTAGCAACCACAGTAAAGATGATGAAGAAAAACAAATTCCTCTAAGTGGTGGTGCTACTTTTCAGGAATTACTAGAACAACAATTAACCTTATTTAACCTAGATGATGATGACCATACCATTGCCCTCCATTTAATTGGAAGTTTAGATGAATCGGGTTATTTACGTAGAGAAATTGAAGCGATTGTAGATGATTTAGCGTTTACGCAAAATGTAATTGCAGATTCAGAGCATATAGAAAATATATTGAAAATCATTCAGCATTTTGACCCTGCAGGAGTTGGAGCAAGAAATTTACAAGAATGTTTATTGCTTCAGGTAAAAAAGAAAAACGACCATTCCTTATTAACCTTAAATGTGGTTGAAGTATTAGAAAACTACTTTGAGGCATTTACTAAGAAGCATTATGATAAAATAATTGATCGTTTAAGCATTACTAGTGAAGACTTAAGAGATGTGATTGATGAAATACTAAAACTTAACCCAAAACCTGGCAACTCATCAAGTGGCTCTGCAAGAGTAGTACAACATGTAGTTCCCGATTTTAATTTAACCATTGAAGATGATAAGATTCAATTAACCTTAAATGGTAGAAATGCTCCTGAATTAAAAGTTAGCAGAACCTACTCTGAGATGATGAAGGGTTATCAAGTTCAAAAAGAAAAACCGTCAAAATCGCAAAAGGATGCATTGATGTTTGTGAAGCAGAAAATGGATTCTGCAAAATGGTTCATTGATGCGATTAAACAACGTCAGAACACCTTAATAACCACAATGCACGCCATTATTGCCCATCAAAAGGATTACTTTTTAGAAGGAGATGAAACATTATTAAATCCAATGATTTTAAAGGACATTGCAGAAGAGGTTCATTTAGATATTTCTACCATTTCTAGAGTAGTTAACAGCAAATATGTACAAACTCCTTATGGTACCTTTTTATTAAAAACATTTTTTTCAGAATCATTAAGTACAGATAGTGGTGAAGAAGTCTCTACTAGAGAAGTGAAGAAAATATTACAAGACAACATTGATGATGAAGACAAGAAGAAACCTTTAACCGATGAAAAACTATCTCGTTTATTAAATGATAAAGGTTATAATATTGCTCGTAGAACAGTTGCTAAATATCGTGAACAATTAAATATTCCTGTAGCTCGTTTAAGAAAGGAATTATAGTTCAATGAAAATAGCCGCTAAAATTATTTCTATACTTTTTCACCCTTTAATAATGCCAATTGTTGGATTAGTAATTATTTTTAATAGAGACTCTTACATCAATTATGCAATTCCCATGGAATTGAAAAGGGCTGTTATTGTTTTGGTTGGAACAAGTACTTTTATAATACCACTCTTAATTTCATTACTATTAATAAACAGAAAACTTATTAATAGTTTAGAAATGGAGACTCAAAAAGAAAGAATAATTCCTTATGCGTTTACCATTATTTTTTATGTCTTTACTTTATACATGCTAAAACGAGCTCCTATCCCTCCAATCATTTTCAATTTTGTTATCGGTGCTACCTTATCTGTTATTATTGCATTTATTGTTAATATTAAATGGAAGATTAGTGCCCACATGATAGGCATTGGAGGTTTACTTGGTGCATTAATTTGTGTTTCTATCTTACTAGAAATCTACATTACTCCCTTTATAATTTTTACATTGCTTGTTGCAGGCTTGGTTGGCTCTTCTCGATTAATTTTAAAGGCTCATACACAATCACAAATTTATGTTGGATTTGCTGTTGGAATAATTTGCCAAGTAATTGCTCTATATTACTAACAAAAAAAAGTCCTAACACAAGCTAGGACTCCTTGATTATGTATTTTCAAATAATACTAATATTCATCTTCATTAAAAAAGAAATCTTCCTTAGTTGGATAATCTGGCCAAATATCTTCAATACTGTCATAAGAGTCATCTTCTCCCT
>JAESTF010000018.1 GCA_016763795.1 Flavobacteriales bacterium | reverse complement strand
TTGAAACTTGGAAAGGAGACTTAGAACAAATAGATGATGTTTGTATTATCGGTGTGAGAATTTGATGTAATTAAATTACGAATATCAGAGAATTGAGATGGTCCAATAGAAATTTTGGTTCAGGAGATACCCTGAAATATCGTTGAATTTTACTTTAAAAACAATTTTTACCTCATGGAGAATAAAGTTGTAACAACTTTAAAAGAGCTACTGGGATATTAATTTAACTATGTTAAAATAGTTTGTTATTTTTAAAAGATGAAAAAATTATTTGTTTTATTTTATTTTGGTTTTTGTCTATCAACTCTTTCTCTAGCAGTCGATGTTGATGAATTAAAACAAAAGGTAGATACCGTTTCTAATGATACTCTAAAGGTTAAGTTACTTGAACAATTATGTTGGAAATACTTGTTTAGTGAACCAGAAATTGCTCAAGAATATGCAGATAAGGGGTTAGAACTTGCTAAAAAAATTGGGTACGATCAAGGAGCAGCCTCAATTTATTCTGATTTAGGTATTCTTAATGACTATCATAATAATTATGCAGCTTCATTAGAAAATTATGACAAAGCTTTACAAATAGATATTAAGGATGGAGATGAAAAGGGAGAAGCTAGGATCTATAATAATCTAGGAATATTTTATAAAAATAGAGGAGAATTAGATGTGGCTATTGACTACTTTATTAAATCGTTAGCTATTAAAGAGAAACACGAAGATAGAAGAGGAATAAGCTCTACAAAATTAGGTGTTGGAAACATCTATTATAATCGAGAAGATTATAAAACAGCATTAAATTATTATCAAGAATCTTATAATATAGATGTTGAAATTAATAATAGAAAAGGAATAGGAACTAGTGCGAATAACGTTGGATTGGCTTTTTATGAATTGAAAGAATTGGATAGTGCAGATTTTTATTATAAAATAGCTGAAGTAGCTGCATTATCTGAAGATAATTTTCGTGATCAAAGTAACTGTTATAATAATATCGGATTATTAAATTTAGATAGAAATAACCTCGAATTGGCTCAAAAATATTTTGAAAAATCATATCAAATTGATGTTTCGTTGGAGGATAGAAGCTCTATGACAGCTGTTTTATTAAATATAAGTAGAGTTTATTCTAGGAAAAAAAATTATGAAAAATCTTTAGAACTAATCAATCAAGCATTAAAAATTTCAGTAAATATTGAAGATTTGTATGGTCAAATAGATGGATATGACATGCTTTCAGCTGATTTGTATTTAAAAGGAGATTATAAAAAAGCTTATGAATATAAGGATGAGTATATTTTATTAAAAGATTCAATTAAACTTTTAGAAAATGAGGAACATATTGAAAACTTGAATGCTAAATATGAATCTGATAAAAAAGAATTGCAAATAGATGCTTTAAATAAAGATAAGCAAGTTCAAGAGTTAGAAATAAAGAAGCAGAATCTGCAAAAAATAGCTTTTGCTATTGGATTTGGGTTAATGCTAATATTAGCAGTTGTAATATTTAGAAGTTTAAAACAGAAGCAAAGAGCAAATTTTTTAATTATTAAACAAAAGAAAGAAGTAGAACTTCAGAAAAATATTGTAGAAGAAAAGAACCAAGAGATCCTTGATTCTATAACCTATGCCAAGCGAATACAATCTGCTATTCTTCCATCAACTAAAGTGGTAAAAGAATATTTGCAAGAAAGTTTTATTCTCTACAAACCAAAAGACATTGTTGCAGGAGACTTCTACTGGCTTGAACAAAGAGAAGATAAAGTACTCTTTGCAGCAGCAGATTGTACGGGTCATGGTGTTCCAGGAGCAATGGTAAGCGTAGTTTGTAACAATGCATTAAACAGAAGTGTAAGAGAACATGCCTTAACAGATCCTGGAGAGATATTAAATAAAACAAGAGAAATTGTAATACAAGAATTTGAGAAGAGTGATGAAGTAGTACAAGACGGAATGGATATTGCTTTATGTTCTTTAGAAGGAAACACACTAAAATATGCAGGAGCACACAATCCACTTTGGATTATTAGAAATGGAGAAATACTAGAAACCAAAGCGAATAAACAACCCATCGGGAAATTTGATAATCCAGAACCATATATTACACATTCTTTTGAGTTACAAAAAGGTGACAGTATTTATATTTTTTCTGATGGATACGTAGATCAGTTTGGAGGAGAAAAGGGAAAGAAATTTAAATCTAGAGCTTTTAGAGAGTTGCTTTTATCTATCCAAGACAAAGATATGGAAGAACAAAAAATTATTATTGATAATTCTTTTGAAACTTGGAAAGGAGACTTAGAACAAATAGATGATGTTTGTATTATCGGTGTGAGAATTTGATGTAATTAAATTACGAATATCAGAGAACACAATTGACGGTATAAGGATTTTATAATAAAGAGTTTTATTTTTTTATGTCTAATAATAAGTTGACTTGTCAATTTTTAGACCATAAATTATTTATAAGAGTTGTTAATTTGAAGTAACATTAGAAAAAATGAAAGCATCCGATTTATTTATTAAAGCATTAGAAAACGAAGGGGTAGAATACATCTTCGGAATTCCAGGAGAAGAAAATCTTGACTTTTTAGACTCAATGAAAGATTCTACGATTCAATTAATATTAACTCGACATGAACAAGGGGCTGGTTTTATGGCTGCAACTTATGGTCGGTTAACAGGTAAGCCTGGTGTCTGTTTGGCAACGCTTGGACCTGGAGCAACTAATTTTACAACGCCTGCAGCTTATGCTCAATTAGGAGCAATGCCTATGATGATGATTACTGGTCAGAAGCCCATCAAAAAATCAAAACAAGGTCGTTTTCAGATCGTAGATATTGTTGAGCTGATGAAACCCATTACAAAATATACTCGGCAAATAGTTAATGGTAATAATATTGCTTCAATGGTAAGAGAATCATTTCGATTGGCAATGGAAGAAAGGCCAGGAGCAGTTCATTTAGAATTGCCTGAAGATATTGCAGCAGAAGAATGTGATGATAGAATTTTTGAGGTGGTTGGATATAGAAGACCAGATGCTGATGAAATGGCAATACAAGAAGCCGTAAAAATGATTGAGGCAGCAAAAATGCCTTTATTGTTAATTGGAGCTGGGGCAAATAGAAAAAGAACGAGTAAAGCATTGCAAGCATTTATTGATAAAACGGGCATTCCATTTTTTAATACCCAATTGGGAAAAGGAGTTGTTGATGAGCGTCACCCCAAATTTTTAGGAACAGCTGCACTATCTGCCGATGATTTTTTGCATTGTGCAATTAATAGAGCAGATTTAATTATAAATGTTGGTCATGATGTAATAGAAAAGCCACCATTTTTCATGGAAGAAGGTGGTGCAAAAGTAATTCATGTTAACTTTTTTGCAGCACAAGTTGATGAGGTTTATTTTCCGCAATTAAATGTTATTGGAGACATCGCTTCCTCAGTTATTCATATTACAAAACATATTAATGACTGTAGTAATTGGGAATTATCTTATTATAAAAGAATTAAAGAAGAAGTTGAAAGTCACTTACAGAAATATTCAGAAGACCATCGTTTTCCTATTTTACCACAACGGTTGGTGCATTTAGTTAGAGAAGAATTGCCAGAAGATGGAATTGTAACATTAGATAATGGAGTGTATAAAATTTGGTTTGCTCGTAATTACAAATGCTATCAGCCCAATACATTATTGCTAGATAATGCCTTGGCAACAATGGGAGCGGGGTTGCCTTCCGCTATGTTAGCAAAGCTAATTAATCCGAATAAAAAAGTAATTTCTGTTTGTGGTGATGGAGGATTTATGATGAACTCACAGGAATTAGAAACAGCAGTTCGATTAAAATTAAACATGGTTGTTATTATTTTAAATGATAGCTCTTATGGTATGATAAAATGGAAACAAGAAGGAATGGGCTTTGATAATTTTGGGTTGGATTACAAGAATCCTGATTTTGTAAAGTACGCAGAAAGTTACGGAGCAATTGGACACCGACCAACATCAGATGGTAATTTTCAAGAAGTATTATCAAAATGTTTAAAAATGGAAGGCGTTCATGTTATTGATTTAGCAGTTGATTATTCCTTAAATCATTCCATTTTAAATGTTTTATTAAAAGAGAAAACGTGTATCCTTTAATTACATTATTTTATGAAAAACTTAAAAGCGAAAGACGAAGTCATACAATTTAGTTTAAAAGACTATTTAGGAAATGCAGTGAATTTATCAGATTATAAAGGAAAGAAAGTATTTTTAACATTTTTAAGAGGAGCTTCTTGCCCTTTTTGTAGTATGAGAATGAGAGATTTGATAAATAAGCATTCAAATTTTAAGGCAAATGGAATTGAGGTGATTGTATTTTATGCAAGCTCAAAAGAATTAATTACAAAATATGCAGGAAAACAAGATCCTCCTTTTTCAGTTATTCCAGATCCAAATTTAGAAATGTATACTAAATACGGTGTTGAACAATCTAAATCAGGAATGACTAGAGCTATGATGCAGCCACTAAAAATGATGAAAGTAATGTTTAGTGGGTTTTTTAATATGAAAGCATCTAAAGATAGACCTATCATTCCTGCTGATTTTTTAATTGATGAAAATCAAACTATATTTAAGGTGTATTATGGGGAAGATTTTGGAGATCATTTACCGGTTGATGAAATTTTGAATTGGAAGTAATGTCTCATAGTCTTAATATTTAGAAAATGCTAAAAGTACTATCCCCATACGATCAAAGTTTAATAAAAGAAATTCCTTTAGTAGGAAAAGCTGAGGTTGAAAAAGCGTTGGCAACTGCTTACGATTTATTTCAAAATCAAAGTAAATGGATTCCAGCATATGAACGTATTGCAATTTTAGAGCGAACAGCAGAAATAATGAAAACTCGAATTGAGGAGCTAACAAAAACAGCAACACAAGAAGGGGGAAAGCCATTAGTTGATTCCCGTATTGAAGTTTTACGAGCAATTAATGGTGTTAAAATAGCAGCAGAACATATCTCTCAACTTAAAGGAGAGCAAATCCCTATGGGTTTGACTAAAGCATCTGAAAATAGAATAGCTTTTACTACCAGAGAACCAATAGGAGTTGTTTCGTCAATTAGCGCCTTTAATCATCCGTTAAACTTAATTATTCATCAAGTAGTAACAGCAATTGCAGCGGGTTGCCCTGTAATTATTAAACCCGCAATGACTACTCCATTATCTTGTTTAGCTTTTGTAGAAATATTAAAAGAAGCAGGGTTGCCAGAAGGTTGGTGTCAGCCAATAATTTGTGAAAACGAAGCAGCAGAACAATTGGTAGTTGATGAAAGAGTTAACTATTTTTCATTCATTGGGTCAGCAAAAGTGGGTTGGTATTTACGTTCTAAATTATCTGCAGGAACACGATGTGCTTTAGAACATGGTGGTGCCGCACCAGTAATTGTAGAAAAAGATGCTAATTTTGAAGAAATGTTGCCGGCCTTATTAAAAGGTAGTTTTTATCATGCGGGACAAGTTTGTGTGTCTGTTCAACGAATTTTTGTTCACGAAAGTATTTGTGATGATTTAGCCAATAAATTAGCTGAAATGGCGAACAAATTAATTGTTGGAAATCAGATGGATTCAACAACAGAAGTTGGTCCATTAATTTTACCACGAGAAGTTGATAGAGTAGAAGAATGGGTAAGCGAAGCTGTTGATGCAGGAGCAAAATTATTGTGTGGAGGGAAACGAATTTCAGCCACTTGCTATGAACCAACAGTGTTGTTAAACCCACAATTAGATGTACGTGTTTCAACATCAGAAATATTTGGACCAGTAGTTTGTGTTTACTCCTATTCTGATAGAGAAAAAGCGATTGAAATTGCGAATAGTTTAGATGTGCATTTTCAAGCTTCGGTATTTACTAAAAATATAGATGTAGCTTTAGACTGTGTGAAGAAATTAAATGCGACAGCTGTTATGGTAAATGACCATACTGCCTTTAGGGTAGATTGGATGCCTTTTGGCGGAAGAGATGCCTCAGGAATTGGAATGGGAGGAATACAATACTCGATGCACGAAATGACGAGAGAGAAGTTGATGGTGATAAAGAGTGACATTTTATAAAAACAAAAAATATATCGTTTTGTAGAGTTAATTATTGCCGCAGGCATTCAAAGAACGTTAAACTTAAATAGAGAACATAAGAGTAAGCATGAATTTAGTTTTAAAGTAGGATGAATTTTTCCTGTACATAGAAGTAGTTCCGTTATTGAAATAATTAGTAAATTTGGACTGATGAGAACGATTTGTTTAATAATATTTTTTATAATTATTTCCTTTTCAGGATTTTCTCAAGAAGGAGATTCTTATGTGTTTGGTGATAGCACTCCTAATAATTCAAAGAACTCTAATGGTGGTTTCAGCTGGGCTAGAACGACTGCTGGAGGAAATTTTTATGCATCATTTGGTACAAATTCTTATTTTTTAATTGCCCCAACATTTGGATATCATTTAACTGATAATGTGTTAGTTGGAGTTGGTGTGAATTATGCTTATGAAAAAGCTCAGACAGTATTATACCCATATACGAGTACCACTTTTGGAGGGAGTATCTATAGTCAATATATATTTAGTGAACTACCAATACTATTTCATGTAGAGCTAGAATCTATTAATATAAAAGTTGATTTTTCAGATAACATAGAAAATTTAACGTTAAACTTAATTAACCCTTATGTTGGTGGAGGTTTAAAACAACAAATAGGTGACTACTCCTATATTTATGGAATTGTTTTATGGAATTTGAATGAAACCAAAGAAAGCAATTATATCCAGCAAAATCCTACTATCCGAATAGGTATTTCTATAGGTTTGTAGAGATATTGATGTATTGTTAGAAAACTAATATTTCTCTATTAAGTCAAATAAATTTCAACAAACCATACCTTTATTATTGTTATTTTTAAGAATATTCTTTTTTGGATTTATTCTACTTAAACTAACAGTTGTGAAAAGATTTTTACTTACTACTTTTTTTCTTTTCTTAACTTCATTAGCTATTTACGCAACAAACTATTATTCAGATCCCGTTAATGGGAGTATGTCTAATAGCGGTACTTCAGCTTCTCCATGGGGTAGCTTGTCTGCGGTAATGGCTAGTAATAATGTATTTACTGCGGGAGATATTATCTTTTTAAGAACAGGAAATCATGGGTTCCCGCAAGTTAATAAAGTAAATACTGGCTATGTAGAAATTCGGGCTCAATTTGGACACGTTCCCGTTATAGAGAGACTATATGTGGGAAATAATCCTGCAGCTGCTTATTGGAAATTTAATGGTTTAACTATTCAAATAGAAAATATAGCAGCATTTCCTATTAGTTTAATCACACTTTATCCTTCAACCTCAAATATTGTTATAGAAAATTGTACGATACAATCAATAGATAATACATCTGCTTATACTAGAAATGATTGGAGGGATAAAACAAATCATGGGATACAAGTAAAGGGTTCAGATCATGTAATAATAGGAAATACTATTAAAAATGTTGCTGTAGGTTTATCAATAGAAGCCGAAAATACACTAATTAGTAATAATGAAATTCAATATTTTACAATTGATGGAATTAGAGGTTTGGCAAGTGATTGTATTTATGATGGAAACTCTGTGAAAGATAATATAGCAGTTTTTATTTATGCAGAAAACCATTATGATGGATTTCAAACTTATACTTGTTGCCCCGTAGGGACTGATACTTTAAAAAATGTTATTCTTAGAAACAACCTAATAATTAATTGTACAGATACTACACGAAACTGGAGAGGTCCTATGCAAGGGATGGTAGGATTTGATGGTTATTTTGAGAATTGGACAATAGAAAATAACATTATCATAACAGACCATTGGCATGGAATAACATTGTTAGGAGCAATTAATTGTAAAATAATTAATAATACAGTTGTAGATCCGTATGATGTCACACCTATTGATCCTTTTGATCCTCAAAGCACATCAAACAGTGGTCCTGCTTGGATAAAAATAGCCGCTCATAAAAATGGAGACCTAAGTTTTAATAATACGATTAGAAATAATTTGACAGCTGTAATGCAAAATGATGTAAATATTGGAATAGTAGATTTTAATACAATTATTGGAGCAAGTAGTAATTATACCAATCATTTTGTTAATTATTCTGTTTTTGATTACCATCTTTTATCAACTTCTAATGCTATTGATGCAGGAACAAGTATTTTAGCTCCATCTACAGATTACGAAGGTAATGCACGTCCGAATGGAGTAGATTATGATGCAGGAGCTTATGAGTATCAATTGCCAACAAACATATTACATGTAAGTTTAAATGATAAAATTTTGTTGTACCCAAATCCTTCAACAGGATCTGTTGTGATAAAAACTAGTACAACGATTAATTCAATAAAAATTAAAAATGAATTAGGACAAGAATTGCTTAATAAAGCATTTTCAGATACTAAAATGGAATATTAAGATTTATCTAACTATGATAGTGGAGTCTATTTTTTCTTTATTGAAACGGCAAAAGAAGGAGTATTAATAAAAAAACTAATTATTAATTAAATGAGAATTGTACAATTTTGACTTTGTATCTGTAAAAAAATAAAATACCCCCTATTAGGGGGGGTACACATATAGATAAATAATTTACTTTTACTTGTATAATGATTTATATTTAAATAAAAACTCATGAAAAAAATACTATTACTTTTATTTACAATTTTAACATGTACTGCTTTTTCTCAAAGTAAGTTAATTCCAGTAAACGGATTTCAGCAAGAGTTTTTGAATGCATATAGCCAATACCCTGATGTTCCGAAAGGAGTATTAGAAGCAGTTTCCTATACAATGACTCGCTTATCTCATCTTGAAAACACACAAGATGGATGTATAGGTTTACCTAAAACTTATGGTGTAATGGGTTTAACATTAAACGGGCAAAATTATTTTAATAATAATTTAAATTATGTTTCGCAAATTTCTGGTATTTCTGTTAATGATATAATTAACAATCCTCAACAAAATATTTTAGCTTTTGCATCAGCTTATCACCATGAATTATTGCTATTAAGCCCGTTTAAATCTCAAGGAAAAAATATTGCTCAAATAGTGGCAAAATTAAGTGAGTTACCAAATAATAGTTTACAACAACAATATGCGTTAAATGCGCATTTGTATTCGGTACTGTCCTTTATGAATAATGGTGAAATGCAAAACGCATATAACTTTCCTAGTTACAATTTAAAGCTAGAAGATGTTTTTGGAAAGGGAAATTTAAAAGTTTTACAATCTACAAATGTGGTGGTTAAAAACCACCATATCGAAGGTGATGAGGGGCAAAAATTTACGGCATCTGTTATCACTAAAAAATCGCCAGATTACTCGCCAGCACTTTCAAACATTACAACATGTAATTTTAGTTCTAGAGGTACTGCGATTACAGCAGTAACAGTTCATACGATACAAGGAACTTATGCTGGAGCAATTTCTTGGGCAAATAATTGCACATCAAATGTTTCTTATCACTATGTATTGCGTTCTTCAGATGGGCAAGTTACTCAAGTAGTATTAGAAGTAAACAAAGCATGGCATGTTGGCTCCGAAAATCCTTATACAATAGGTTTGGAGCATGAAGGTTTTGTAAATGATTCTACTTGGTA